>NZ_JANSHR010000034.1:0-39395 GCF_047461675.1 Synechococcus sp. R70.1 | reverse complement strand
AAGAATGCTACCAGGTGTTAGCAGGAACACAATTTTGAGATTTGCTAGGATACTGGAGTGCCCTCAGTTTGACCAGCTTTTCCGCGGCAGTCAACACCCTTCTCCCGGAAACCCTCCGTCTTCGGTGGAAGGTCGGATTGCTATTGCCGGTGTGTCCTCTGGGGTACTCTGGAACTCAGGAAGCAGACGGTGGAGCTGTTCGCGTCAGGGGCGTTGGGCTTTCCTCTAGTCCTCATTCGCGACAGGGGTGCGCTCTCAGGAAGGCTGCAAAACTCGGTTCACCGCGAATGGGATCGAAATAGGGTTCAGAGACAAGCAGCGGGTGGTAGCGTTCCGGCTGCAGCCGCAGAGCTTGCTCTAGGGCTTGGAGGGCCTGGGGCACTTGGCCTTCCCAGGCGCAGCAGCAGGCTTTAGCATAGTGGGCCTCTGCATTGTCAGGATCCAGCTCCACGGCCCGGTCAAAGCTCTGGAGGGCGAGCCTGTAGAGGTTCAAGTCCATCAGCACCAAGCCGCGCTGCAGCCAGAGCTGGGAGCGCTGGGGATCCTGGGCGAGAGCGCGGTCGTAGCTGTTGAGAGCTTCCATGCAGTTGCCCAGGCGGTGATGGGCAAAGGCGTGGCCGGCCCAGAGAGAGGCCGACTCCAATCCCAGTTGCAGGGCTTGCTCGTAGCTGGCCAGAGCCTCGGCGTAGCGCTCCAGATGCACCAGAGCCAGCCCGCGACTTTGCCAAACCCGGGGATCCTTGGGGTTGAGGTCCAGGGCCTTGTCGTAGCTGTTCACTGCTTCCTGCCATCGCTCTAGAGAGGCCAAGGTCAGCCCGCGCAGATGCCACGCTTCCGCGCTGCCGGGGCGGAGGGTGAGAGCCTGCTCGTAGGCGCGCAGCGCCTCTTGGTAACGGCCCAGTTGCCGCAGCGTGTTGGCCTGGTTAAAGCGGGCCTCAAAAAAATCCGGCTTTAGGTGCAAAGCCCGCTCGTAGCTGGCCAGCGCTTCCTGATGACGGCCAAGATCGCCCAGAAGAGAACCTCGGTTGTTCCAAGCTTCGGGAAAGTCCGGCTTCAGCTCTAGGGCGCGGTCGTAGCTGGCCAGGGCGGCTTGCGCCTGCCCCAGTTGGTCGAGGGCGGTGGCGCGGTTGTACCAGGCAATGGGATCCCGTGGCCGGTCTGCCACTGCCTGCTCGAAGGGCTGCAGTTGGGCTGCCTGCTCCGCCGTAAGGGCAGAGAGGTCAACCGCCGTTGCCGGCAAAACAGCCTCTGGGGGAGCAGCTCGCTGCTGCCGCCGCAGCCCCCAGGCCCAGCCTCCCACTAGGAGCAACAGACCCACCCCTAGTACCAGCGCGCCCAGGTCAGTTGAGGCGGTTGCAAGCGGCATGACCCTACATCATCACCAGAAAGGGCAGGGGATCGCTAGGTCCTGCTGGCGAGATCAGCTCAATGCGCTTTTCGCCGGGGTAGGTGCTGGGATCGATCTCAAAGGTAACCGTCAGCGCCTCGGCACTAGCTTGCACCGGCTCTTGGGAGCGCCCCAAGGGATCCCCAAAGCTAACCCGGATCCCCTTGCCCGCCGGGCTGACCCGGATCTCGGTTACCTGATCCAGATGAGATCCCTCCAGGGTACAGACGATGATATCTCCCACAAAGGCCTCCCGCGGCCAACCACGCCGCACGATGGGTCTAGGCATAGTGTTGCTCCCACGGTCTACTTCACCCCAAAACGGCTTTGATGACACAGGGGTTCCGCCATCACCGGCTGCCACCCCTCCAGAGAAGAGGCGGTTTGGGGAAGAGGAACAGCAGGTGCTCGCAGCAACACCTGGCTGTCTGAACCTACACTAACCAAGCGGGGCATTTCTCCAAGGCTGTCAGCGACGGCAAACAGCACCCGCCCTCTTGCCTCGGGATCCCAGCCTAGCAGCTCCGCATAGGCCAAGGCCGGTGGCGGATCCCAGATTTGCACTGGCGGGATCTCGGTCGAGTCTGCCGGCAAAGGCCAGATCACCGCCCGATCCCAGCTTAAGTCTGTCTGGAGCCAGCCCGAGTACTCCTTCACCAGCAAAGTCTTCTCCTGCCAAGCCATGGGCAGGAGCACAGCAAAATCCAGCGGATCCTCAGGATTACCCCCGACTACCGAGGTTTGGTAGAGAACCTGCAGAGAGCGGCTACGGGTGTTTTCGGCAAACAGCACGCTGGTCAACTGGCCTCCGGAGGGGGTGACAACCCAATTTAGCCGCGTGTACACCTGCCAGTGGGAATCCGGAGCCACGAGAGGCTGGCTGCGCAACAGGCCCACCAGCGTACACTGCCGCTCCTGTGCCTTTTCCTGCAAGTCGTACACCCACTCCCACGGGATGGGTAAAGGCGAAGGGGAGAAGCTTTCTGGGGCAGCCGTCGCTATAGCCCTCGGCCAGACAGCGCTCCCCCCTGCCCAGCCGATCCAAACCGCCGCCAGGGCCCTCCCCAGTTGCCCCAGCCAGTTTCCCCTGAGCCGGCCCCCCATTTGCCCAACCCTCCGCCTTAGCTGCTGGCTAGGACTTCGCTGACAGCCGCACCTGGATCGACCGGCTGTGGGCGGGTAACCCCTCAGCTTGCGCCAGGGCTTGAATGGCGCCGGCCACCTCTTGCAGGGCTGCTGAGCCGTACTGGATTAGGCTGGAGTGTTTCAGGAAGGTTTCTACCCCCAGCGCCGAGGCGTAGCGGGCTGCCCCTGCCGTGGGCAAGGTGTGGCTGGGCCCAGCTAGGTAATCCCCCACCGCCTCTGGGGTGAAGTGTCCCAAGAAGATGGCCCCCGCATGGCGAATTGCGTCCAACAGGGCCCAGGGATCCGCCACCTGAAGCTCCAGGTGCTCCGGCGCAAACTGGTTGGACAAGTTGACCGCCGTGGCCAGATCGGGCACCACCCCAATCAGCCCGTAGTTGGCCACTGCCTTTTCCACCAGGAGGCGATGGGGATGCTCCTCGAGCTGCCTGACCACCGCCTGCTGCACCTGTTGGGCCAGCCGGAGGTCGGGAGTGAGCAGGATAGCCGCCGCTAGGGGATCATGCTCGGCCTGGGCCAGGAGATCGGCGGCAACGTAGAGGGGGTTGGCGCTCTCATCGGCAATGATCAACACCTCCGAGGGCCCGGCCAGGGAGTCGATGCCTACCGTGCCATACACCAGCTTTTTGGCCAGGGTTACGTAGATGTTGCCGGGGCCGGTGATCACGTCCACCTTGGGGATGGTCTCGGTTCCGTAGGCCAGCGCTGCAATGGCCTGGGCCCCGCCGACGCGATAGATGGTGTGGATGCCCACTTCTTGGGCAGCGACCAGAATGGCTGGGTTAATTCCCTTGCCCCCTAGGCCGTCCGATCCCGGCGGGGTCACCATGACAATTTCCGGCACCCCTGCCACCTTGGCAGGAATGGCGTTCATCAACACCGTACTGGGATAGGCGGCGCGACCCCCCGGAATGTAGAGGCCAGCGCGATCCACCGGGCGGTACTGCTTGCCCAAAACAATCTCGGGGCCAGGAAAGCTTACCCAACTGCTGGGCACCCGCTGCCGGTGGAAGGCTTCGATGCGCTGTTTGGCTAGGCGCAGGGCCGAGAGCAGTTGCGGCGATACCGCCTGGTAGGCCGCCTCCAGCTCCGCCCCCGAGACCTTTAGGTCGGCAACGCTCAGCTCCACCTGGTCAAACTCTGCCGTGTAGGCCAGCAGGGCCCGATCCCCTTGGCGGCGTACTGTCTGCAGGATCTCCCGCACAGTTGCCTCGCGATGCAGGTTTTGGTCTGCCTGGGTGCGCTCCGAGATCCGTCTGAGCTCGGCTTCGGCCTCGGCTAGCTGGGTAACAATTCTCAGCATGGCAACTCCTTTGCCTGGCGTACCGTAGGCAGAGAGCGAGAGAGCCGGCGGCAGAGGGGCTTTTCCTGCCCTGGCCTCCCGGGCTCCCAGAGAGGGATCCCGTCTGCGCCTAGGGCGCTCCACAGGGGCTATGGTCATAGCTTAGCCTGGATCTTCCGCTCCAAAGAACCCCGCTCCTGCTCCAGCCCTATTCAGAGAAATGAGGCATCTCCCATTAGCAGCCAGAACCTCCAAAGCTGGGAACTGTTCCAGGGAGTATTAATTTGTGTTAGGACTATATCACAGTGAGCTATGGCAAAGCTAAAACAGTTGTGGACAAGTCAGTCGCCTGCAGCGATTGCTAACCATGCCCACATCTACTCAGCTTCCCGAAGAGCAAGCCCTCCAGCCTTCGGTGGCCCAGGAGCCCTTCTTGGGGCTGCTGTGGGATCTGGCGCGGGCCTACCAAGCTTTTGAGAACTACGCCGCCGCTCACATCCGCCAGACGGGGCTAACTCCTCCCCAATTTGAGGTCTTGGTAACCCTCGGCAACACCCCTGGCCTGACGATGAACGTCCTGGCTGAGAAAACGCTAGTTACCAAAGGGACGCTGACCGGGATCGTGGATCGCCTGGAACAAAAGGGGCTGGTGCGCCGCGAGGTGCCGCCGGAAAACCGCCGCTGCTTCAGGATTGTGCTCACCGAAGCGGGGGAAAAACTGTTTGCGCAAGTCTTCCCAGCCCACGTGGCTTACCTAAGGGAGCGCTTTCAGAAGTTGGATCCGGAAGAGATAGCCCAGATCCAGGCCTGCCTAAAAAAGCTGCAGTCTATTTTCAATCTCCCTCAGGGGCAGACCGAGAGTTGTTGAGAAGGCCTTCTGCCTACCCTAAAACCCAGAGCACAAAGACGACACCTAGAGTAACGGCGGCAAAGAGGGTGTAGCTAATCCGGCGCAGCGGCTGCAGTTGCATAGCATGCAGCTCCTTGAGCCAACTCAACCCCAGGGACTCCACGAAGCGATCCAGCACCGCCTGCATGGGGTAGGCGTAAACGGATCCCTGCTCTTTGAAGTTCACCAGCACAACTAGCAGCGTGGCGTAGCCCCAGAGGAGACCCCAGAGCGCAGCACTTAACCCAATTAAGATGGGCTCAAGCATTGCAAGCATTACACTTCTTTATTTGTGTGGGTGTACCTGCTGCTTGTGTCAAGGGGACGGAGTTTTTTGGGGTGAGGGAATTGATCCCCCTTGAGGCTACCTTCCTCAGGCAGCAGCCTAGAGAGGAGCTCCCGACGGCTCCTAAGGGTCGGCTTTGCTAGCTCTCTTCTGCCCCTTTAAACTGGGAGTACCTGCTCAAAGCTACCCTGTGTCAATCCTCATGAGTTCTCGCTACCTGCTGCCCCCCGCTGAGTCCAAATCTGTCGGCACCGCCTATCTTCTCTGGGCGTTGGGCATCTTCGGCATCTGTGGTGTCCATCGCCTTTACCTGGGCAAGATGGGCACAGGCATTCTCTGGCTTTTCACCTTTGGCCTGTTGGGAATTGGCCAGTTGATTGACCTGTTTTTGATCCCGGGCATGGTGGACAACTACAACCTTAAGCTAGCCGTCCTGCAGGGATCCCGGCCTTCCTCGCCTCCGGCAAAAACTGTCTCAGCACCCCCGCAGCCCCTCAAAGGTCAGGCTTTGATGCGGGAAATCCTACGGCTAGCCCAGCGTCGCCAGGGGATCCTCACCCTCTCGGAGATTGCCATCGAACTGCCTGCTGACTTTGACGAGATTGAAAAGGCGCTGCGAGAGCTGAGCCGGCGGGGCATCGCCTCCCCCGAGAACAACCTAACCACCGGCGCAGTGGAATATCACTTCCCTCACCTGTTGCGCTCCCCTGGCGAACCCCGCTCCCTTTGACCACGCCCTACTGGGATCCCAGGAGGCCGCGCTGTTTGGCCAGCCGCATCGCCCGGCGAAAGGCTAGCAACCCCAGGCCAAAGTAGAAAATGCCGCTGGCCAGAGCTACAAGCAGCCGCAGGGGATCCAGACCTGCATCCCGCACCATCACGTCTCGCAGCAGGCCGGCCCCTGCCGTCATGGGCAGCATCTGTCCCAGCCACTTCAGGGATCCCGACCACTCCTCCGTGGGGGTAGCCAGGAGAAAGAGGAGGCCAAACTGGCTCAGGATCAGCAGTTGTTGAATGCGCTTCCAGATTAAGGCGGCGGATCCCAGTAAAAACGAGAAGCCATAGGCCCCCAGCACCACGCTCAAAAGCGGCAGCACCAAGCTGGGGGGAAAGCGCAGCCGGCTGCCCGTGAGCAACAAAATGATCCCCAAAATGACGACGACGATGGCAAGGCGCAACACCAAGCTGGCACAAGCCCGGGCCAAAAAAAGCGTGGCTGCGGAAAACGGCGAGAGCAACACCTGCTCTAGCGTCCCCGTTTGGGCTTCCACCTGCAGGTTGAGAGCAATGTCGTTCACCACAAAAATGACCAGCGTCCAGAGCACATAGCCAATCACCACCGCATCCAGCCGTTCGCCAAACTGGGAGGCTGGCCCTGCCACATACTGAGCGCCGGCAAAAAGGGCATAGAAGAAAAAGGTGGTGATGAGGATCCCGCCCAGGGCTTCTGCCGGATAGCGGATGTACTGGGTCCAGGTGCGCTTTAGCTCCGCCCAAAACAGGTACAGCAGTGGCCTCATCCCTGCTTCTTTCCCCTTTTCAGCAGCTTGAGAAAAATGTGGGTGAGATCGGCTTCCTCTCGCTTGACGCTGAGCAGGGGCAAGGGCTTGAGGATCTCTAGCACTTGATACAAAGCCTCCGAGAAGCCCCTAAACCGCAACTGATGAGAGCTGAGAATCTCCACCCCTTGCTGGGCTAGGCGTTCCGCCCGGCTGGGATCCAGCTCCTGTTCCAACTCAATCCGATAAGTACCGGCTGCGCCAGCAAACTGCCGGATCAACTCCTGCGTGGGGGCCTGGACGAGAATCGTTCCTCGCTCGATTACAGCCACTTGATCCGAGAGCGCCTCAGCTACGTCCAGTTGGTGGGTGGTGAGGAGAATGGCCCGACCCGAAGCAGCAATTTGGCGGATGAGGGATTTCACCGCTTGCGCCGCCTCCACGTCCAACCCCAAGGTGGGCTCATCCAACAACAGCAGAGCCGGCTGGTGCAGGAGGGCAACGGCAATGGCCACCTTCTGCTGCATGCCGCGGGAAAGGGTTTGCACAGCAACCTCCCCTTTCTCCCCTAGGCCCAAGGTCTCCAACAGCTCTAGCCCCCGTTGCCGAGCAGCTTTAGGAGACAGCCCCCGCAGCACGCCAAAGTACTCCAAGTTCTGCAAGGGGGTCAGCCGCCAGTAGAGGTTGCGGTTGCCTTCCAGCACCGCCCCCACCTGGGCCAGCGCTCCAGGCTCAGTGTGGGGATCCCGCCCTAGGATGCGCACGCTGCCGGCATCAGGCCGGATCAGACCAGCGATGATCTTGATGGTGGTGGTCTTGCCTGCCCCGTTGGGCCCCAGAAAAGCCAGGATCTCCCCTGCTGCTAGCGTTAGGGAGACATCCACCACCGCCTGCACTTGCTTGCCTCCCTGCCGGTAGGTCTTCTGGAGGTGATACACTTCGAGAACCTTCATGAGACAGGGTCTAGGGAGGCGTTGGGAGCCCGGCTTCCGTCTGGGTCAAGGCCAGGCTCATCTTGTCTAGCCACTGCAAAAGGTTTTCCAGTTGCTGCGCTGGCGCCAGCATTCCCAGCCCCCGCACCGTAACCTTGCCCGGCTGGTAAACCAAGCGAGACTGCACATGAGCTGGCAGGGCTTCCTTAAGACGGTTCCAGGCCGGCTCCTCCATGGGGGTTTCCAAAATAACATGCTCTTTGGCGGGCCTGATGCGAGAAAAGCCCAGGGCGCGGGCCAAAATCTTCAGCTCCATCACCCGCAGCAGTTCCTGGGCAGGCTTGGGCAGGGGGCCAAAGCGGTCTTGCCATTCCTGCGCTATTTGGGAAAGCTCCAGGCGCGATCCGGCAGCCGCCACTTGGCGATAAGCCTGCATTTTTTGCTCCTCGTCAGGGATATAGCTCTGGGGAATCATAGCCGTAACGTTGAGGTCGATCTGGGTGTCCTCCACCTGCGGGATCTTCTGGCCGCGAATTTCTTGGATGACCTCCTGCAGCATTTCTAGATAGAGATCAAGGCCCACCGCATTGACTTGTCCCGATTGCTCCGTTCCCAGCAAGTTGCCAATGCCGCGAATTTCCATATCCCGCAGGGCCAACTGGTAGCCAGAGCCCAGTTGGGTAAATTCTTGAATGGCCTGTAGGCGTTTGCGGGCCTCCTCGGTGAGGATCCCATCCTCTCGGTAGAACAGCCAAGCATGGGCTTGGATCCCAGCCCGGCCCACCCGCCCTCGCAATTGGTAGAGCTGGGCCAACCCAAACTCCTGGGCATTTTCGATCAAAATGGTGTTGACACGAGGAATGTCCAAGCCGGATTCAATAATGGTGGTGCAGACCAGGATATCGATTTCGCCATTGTTAAAAGCCAGCATGGTCGCTTCCAGCTCCCCTTCCGGCATCTGCCCATGAGCAATGGCAATGCGAGCGCCGGGCACCCATTCCCGCAATTTGGCAGTGGTTTCTTCGATCCTTTCAATGCGGTTGACGACGTAAAAGACTTGCCCGCCGCGATCTAACTCCTGGCGGATGGCTGTGCGAATGACCTCAGGGTTGTAGGGAGAAAGGTGAGTTTTAATCGGGCGCCGCGACGGAGGCGGAGTTTGGATCAAGCTCATTTCCCTCAACCCTGACAAGGCCATATACAGCGTGCGGGGAATAGGGGTAGCCGTAAGGGTGAGCACATCCACCTGGGTTTTGAGGAGCTTAATCTTCTCTTTTTGGTTGACGCCAAAGCGATGCTCCTCGTCAATCACCAAGAGGCCCAAATCGCGAAATTGCACGTCTTTGCCCAAAAGTTGGTGGGTGCCTACAATTACGTCCAGCTCGCCGCTTTTAAGCCGGGCCAGGATCTCTTTTTTCTCCTCGGGAGTGCGGAAGCGGTTGAGCAGGCCCACTTGAATGGGGTAGGGGGCAAAGCGCTCTTTGAGAGTGTGGTAGTGCTGCTGGGTGAGAATAGTGGTTGGCGCTAGAAGAGCTACCTGCTTGCCGGCGGTTACGGCCTTAAAGATGGCGCGGATGGCCACCTCCGTTTTGCCAAAGCCCACATCGCCACACAGCAGTCTATCCATGGGGCGAGGGGACTCCATATCCCGCTTGATCTCCTGGACAGCGCGAATTTGGTCCGGCGTCAGGGGGTAGGGAAAAGACTCCTCAAACTCCTGCTGCCAAGGGGAATCCGGGGGAAAGGCGTAGCCCTCCTGTTCAGCCCGTTTGGCGTAGAGCTGCAGGAGATCAAAGGCCACTTTTTTCAGACTCTTTTTGACTTTTTGTTTGGTCTTTTCCCAGGTGCTGCCGGACATTTTGTGCAGGGCAGGTGGCCCATCGCTGCTAGCCCGGTAGCGCGAGAGGGAGTTGACTTGGTCGGCAGCCACCCGCAGCAGGCCGTCGCTGTATTGAATAACGAGGTACTCCCGGGTTTCGCCGCCGATGGTGAGGCTTTCCAAGCGCAGGAACTGGCCAATGCCATGGGCCCTGTGAACGACAAAATCCCCCGGCTTGAGCAGGTTGGGATCCACCTGGCGAGAGCTGGCCTGGCGGCGCTTGCGCACATAGGTGGGAGTGGCGAGGCTGTGCTGGCCGAAAAACTCCCGGTCGGTGAGCACTACCCACCCCAGCGTGGGCAGCAGGAACCCCTCCAGCTCAGCCAAGCCGGAGTACTTCAGGGCCACCGGCGTGTAGGACTGAAGCTGGCGTTCAATGGCTGGAAAATCTTTGGGGTTGGGCACGTACTGGGCCGGGCAGTCGTGTTCTTGCAGCAAGGCCACCGTGCGGGAGGGCTGGGCGGAGAGGATCCACACCCGCAACTGCTGCTTGCGGTACTCGCGCAGGGTTTTGGCCAGGGATCCAAACTGGTGGGGAGCGGCAGGGACAGGCCGGCTTTTGAGGTCAAGGGCCGCTTCAACCTCGCCGGCAGGGGCAAAAGCCCGGGCCAACAGGCGGGGGAAGGGATCCCAGTCGGGAGCCGCAAGATCAAAGGGACGGTGGAAGGGCACTAGAGCCGGCTCAGCAGCTTGGGCCAACTGCCACTGCTCCTGGGCGTGGTCTAGCCACTGCCGGCTGTGGGCCTGGCACTGCTCTGGCTCGTCGATCAGGATCAAGGTATTGGGATCCAAATAGCTCAGCAGGCTGGCCGGCGGATCGTAAAGTAGGCCCAGAAAGCGGCGCAAGCCCTCTGGGGGAGGGGACGACTGCTCCAACTGCTGCCGCAGACCCTGGGAAAGCTGATCGGCTTTTTCCTGTAGAGCCGGCCAGAGGATGGGCCCGTAGCCGGTGGGAGTTAGCCAGACATGGGGGATCCCTTCTTGAGAGCGCTGGCTCAACGGGTCAAACTCCCGCAGCCGCTCCAGTTCATTGCCAAACCACTCCAGGCGCACCGGCCATTCGCAGGCCACCGGAAAAACGTCGAGAATATCGCCCCTCTGGCTCCACTGCCCCTCGCTTTCCACCAGGCTTACCCGCTGATAACCTAGACGACTCAACTGCTGCCCCAACTGCTGCGGCGACAGCTCCGCGCCGGGCTCCAGCTTGAGGCAGAAAGACTGAAACACCTCTGGTGGGGGAAGGTGGGGTTGTATGGCCCGCTCCGTGGCCACAATGGCCATGCCCTTTCTGCCCTGGAGACAGTCGGCCAGCACCTGGAATTGTCCCCACACCAACTCTGGCTCCAGGTCAAACGGCTCATAGGGGGAAGCCTCGGAGGTGGGATAAAGCTGCACGCTCTCCCAGCCCATGCCCTCCAGTTGGGCTGTCCAGCGGCCCGCCTCTTCCAGCGTGGCGGTAACCACCAATAGGGATCTTCCTTCCTGCTGGGCCAAAGCCGAGGCGATCAACCCCTTGGCAATCCGCCCCCCTCCCTGCAGAGCAGCTCGTCGCTGGGATCTCAGCCGGGCGGCCAACTCTTGCACCAAGCCCGATTGGGCAAGAAAGTGCACCAGTGGGATAAACGACATCTTTCCACCCCAGACTGCAAACTCAAGCCGGGATCCCAATTCTGGCATTTGTAGCCGCTGGAAACCTCAACGAGCCCTTTCCGGAGTGGGAAAGTTAGTTGGCTACCAGCCTTGAGGCTGCCAGGCCGATGCTCCAGGGCTGAGAGTTTTTGTATCCCATGTTACAGGAAAAAAAGCTGGCACTCCCAGGATTCTAAAGTTAACCTTTAGACTTGAACAGCCTGCGCGTTGTCTTGCCCAAGATGTAACCCTAGGAGCAGCAGAAAACAGCTCTCCTAAAGTTGTAAAGCTGTACTCATTACAACCCTCCAAGCTTAGGGAAAATTATGTTTCTAGACACCGTCACCCTTTCTCGACTACAGTTTGCCCTCACGGCCATGTTTCATATGCTATGGCCGGTTTTAACAACAGGAATGTCCATCTATCTTGTTGTAATTGAGGGACTTTGGCTGAAAACTCGCAACCTAGATTACTATCGCCACGCTCGCTTCTGGTCAAAGATCTATGTGTTAAACTTTGGCCTTGGCGTGGCCTCGGGGTTGCCGATGGCCTTTCAGTTTGGCATGAACTGGGCCCCTTTTTCTGAGGCGGTAGGTGACTTCTTTGGAACCATCCTAGGATTTGAGGGCACGATGGCCTTTATGCTGGAGGCCAGCTTCCTGGGGATCATGCTGTTTGGCTGGGAGCGGGTGCCGCCAGTAATTCACTGGATCTCGACAATCTTAGTGGCCTTCGGCTCCAACCTCTCTACCTTTTGGATCCTGACGGCCAACTCCTGGCTACAGACGCCGGCAGGGGGGGTATTTGTCGATGGGAAGTTCGTGGTACGTGACTACCTGCAGGCCATTTTCAATCCCTTCATGGTCAATAGCTTTCTGCACATGTTTTTTGCCACTTTGGAAACCTCTTTGTTTGTCATCGGTGGCATCAGCGCCTGGTACATTCTCAAGCGGCGGCACAGCGAGTTTTTTTCCCGCTCCCTCAAAGTGGTCCTGGTGATGGCGCTGGTGGTGGCCCCTCTGCAGGTGTTTATTGGCCACTTGAGCGCGGAGCAAGTGTATCGCTATCAACCGGCCAAGCTGGCGGCTATGGAGGCCCAGTGGGAGACGCTCCCCGCCGGCGAGAGGGCGGACTGGAGCCTGTTTGCCTTGCCCAATGAGCGTGAGGAGCGCAACGAGTGGGAGGTGAAGATCCCCGGCGCGCTGGGCTATCTGCTCGAGTTTAAGCCCAGGCTGGATCGACCGGTGCAGGGCCTGAAAGCTTGGGATCCCCAAAATCGTCCTCACATGATTGGCCTCATCTACTACTCCTTTAGGACGATGGTGGCCATTGGCTTCTTTATGGCCGGGCTCGTGGGGGCTACCTTGATCCAGTGGTTGAGGGGCAAACTGTCGGCGGAGGCCCTTTCCCAGCAGAAGTGGCTGATGTGGGCTTGGGTCTTTGCCGGCCCGTTGGGCTACATTGCCGTCGAGGCTGGCTGGATTGTCCGCTGTGTTGGCCGGCAGCCCTGGATTGTGTACGGGCAACTGCGCACCGTAGAAGCGGCTTCACCGCTGCCCCCCGGAGAGGTGCTGTTTTCCTTGGTCGGCCTAACTGCTTTGTACACCGTGTTTTTCGTGGCCGCTCTTTACTTCGGCAGCCGCATCATCCGCAAAGGGCCTAACCTGGAGCTGGCTGCCCCCGTTCCAGCAACCCAGCCGGTGATCGTGATCGAGCCTGCTCGCCACGAGCCGGATCGCCGTCCGGCGGAAGCTCGGTAGCGCCGCTGCCCAGGCGACATCGCAGTTGGGAACTGTCTCGAACTAGCCTGGCTAGAAATACCTAAAGCGGAGGGAAGGACCATGGAATCTTTCGAGCCTTTACAGCAGTTTCTGCCTCAAGTCTGGTTTTTCATCCTCGGTCTATTCCTCTTTCTCTATGTTCTGCTCGATGGATTTGACCTGGGGGTTGGCATCCTTTCCCTGACGGCTTCCAGCGAGACGCGCCGCAGCATTCTCATGACCAGCTTGGGCAATGTTTGGGATGCCAACGAGACGTGGCTGGTACTCATGGGGGGATCCCTATTTGGGGCCTTTCCCCTCGCCTACGCCACCATCCTCAATGCCCTCTACATTCCGCTGGTGATCATGGTGGTGGGCCTGATCTTGCGGGCTGTCTCTTTCGAGTTTCGGGAGAACGCCAACAACAAGCTGGTCTGGAACCTCGCCTTCGGGGTGGGCAGCTTTTTGGCAGCCTTGGGCCAGGGGTTTGCCTTGGGCAGCGTCTTCGAAGGGATCCGGGTGGACGAAGCCGGCCACTTTGCCGGCAGCCCCTGGGACTGGCTGACCTGGCGCACGGTGTTGGTGGCTCTTACCCTGATCCAGGGGTATGTTTTGATCGGCTCTGCTTACTTGATTGTGAAAACCACGGGGGAAATCCAGAAAACCTATTACAGGACGGCCACCATCGCCACGTGGACAACTTTGCTGGGGGCAGTGTTTATTACCATCAGCACCCCCATTATGTCGGAGCAGGCGCGCTCCCAGCTTTTCTCGCCGCCTCTTTTCTATGTCTTTGCTGCAATCCCCCTTTTGGGGCTTTTGTTGGTGGCTCTGTTGCTGCGCAGCTTGCGCCGCCGAGAAGAAAATAGCCCTTTGGTTTACACCTTCCTCATTTTTGCCCTTTCTTTTATCGGCTTGGGGTTCATGATTTTCCCCAACATCATTCCTCCCAGCGTCACCATCTACGAGGCGGCAGCCTCTCCCAGTTCGCTGGTGTTTATGCTCACCTTTATTGGCTTTTTGATTCCGGTGATCTTGTCCTACAACATCTACAACTACGTGGTGTTCCGGGGCAAGATTGTAGTGCAAGAAACAGCAGCAGAAGAGGCCAAAGTTCCAGAGCCAGTTTAGGTTGGCCCAGAGTCGAAGGAATAACCCCGCCCATATGCCAGGCGGGGCAATTTTACTAGAGGCTCACCCAGCGAGGCTCTCACTCCCGCTTGAGCCACTGCCGGATCTGCTCGGCAGCCACGTCGCGACCTCCCAAGCCAAAAGCCAAAGCCACAGCCACGGCAATGGCGCCCAGCACCAGGCCAAAGGCCAGCACCACAATATCGGTGGCTACGCCCATCTGCTGCAAGGCCATGGCGCCAACGAAAACCAAAATGGCTACCCGCGCCGCCTGGGCCAGCACTCCTGAGGAGGGGTTGCCGAGACTCTTAACCATGGAATGGGCCAAATTCGCCAGGTAAAGACCGATCCCAAACACCAAAGCGCCGATGAGCACCCGCCCGGAAATGACCAACAGCCCCTCCACGATGTCGGTCAAAGCAGCAAACTGCAGCAGCTCCACCGCCGGCACTGCCCCGAACAAGACCACGCCCACCCAGACCACCAAGCCAGCAATCTCAGAGGGAGTGCGCCGCTTCACCAAGGTTGAGGGATCCCCTTCGGCGGCGGGAGCTTCAGGAGCAGGGGCCGAGGGCAAACCAAGGCCGGCAGCCAAGCGGTCGAAACCGATTGCCTGCAGCAACTGGGTCACCAAGCCAGCCAAAAACTGCCCCAGCCAGTAGAACACGGCCAGGATGAGAGCAGATCCTGCAATTCGGGGAATGGCCCGCAACACCTGCTCCAGCATCGCCACCGCTGGATCGGAGATGGCCCGGATTTCCAGGGCCTTGAGGGCGGCAATCACTGCCGGGATCAACACCAAGACGTAGGCCACTGTGCCCACCGTTTGGGCCAGCTGGGGAATGCCAAAGCGTGCCCCCAAGCGGTTAGCTCCCGCTGTCACCAACAAATTGGAAACGATCCCACGCACGATGCGAGCTAGAAACCAGCCCACCACACCGATGATGAGCGCTCCCAAAATGCGGGGTACCATCGACAGGATTTGATCCAGCAGGTTTTGCACTGGCTGCAGCGGCCCCCGCAGGTTCAGCGTGTCCAGGATAAGCGGTAGAAAGAACAAGAAGATCAACCAGTAGAGGGCGTCGCCCAGAGCTTCATTCAAGAGAAAGGGAGCGACCTCAGCGCCTCCCTCCGGCTTGGCAGCAGTTCCTTCCGCAGCCGCCTCCGGTTGGAGGGGTTGAGCTAGCCGCTCATCCAAGTTAAAGCGCCGCAGCCCTTGGATAACTGCCAGCCGGGCAACGGTGGCCACCGCCCAGCCCACCCCTAGCAGCACCAGCGCTCCGCCTAGCCGCGGCAGATAGGCGAAAATCTCTCCCAAAAACTTGTTGAGCGGGTCGGAGACAGCCTGAAGCTGGAGAGCATTCAGCACCGCTACCAACACAAAAGCCAGGATAATCCAGTAAACAGCAGCAGCCACCCAGCGCTCAGTTTGCGGCGGCCTCTCGCCGGGCCTCTGGCCCATAATCCAGGTGGCCAAGCGGTTATCAAGCTGCGTCCGTTTGAGCAGCCCCCGAACGCCGAAAGCCACCGCCCTGGCCACGATCCAACCCAGAACTAGAATGACAATCGCCGCCAGTAGGTTGGGCATAAAGTCAATGACTCTAGCCCGAAGATTGACAACAAAAGAGACGGCTTCATTGCGAAGGTCGTTGGCAGGGGTTTCCATGATTACCCTCACAGCATGAGATGTTCAAAAGAGTAGGTTAGCCTGAAGCCCTTCTTTGGGCAAGCTGGCCTGGGAGAAAGCCTCAAGCGTCAAGCAGAAACGCTGAGTCTTGCAACAAAGCTTTACATCCATTCCCAGGATGCCGATGGTTAACCAAAGCTCCAGGGCAAAAGTTCAAGGTTCAGGTGTATAGAGGAAAACTTTTGCTTTAGAACCCTTTGCTTCTCCTCACTTAAATTGGTTTTTTCCAATACACCAGCCCATCCTCTCCGTTGTAATAGCCCTTGCGGCGTCCCAGCAATTGAAACCCTGCCGATTCATAGAGGCGGATGGCGGCCTGGTTAGAAGCCCTCACCTCCAACGTGGCCCAGCGACAGCCTGCTGCCCTGGCTTGGCTCAACAGCTCCTCCAGGATCCTTCGACCCAAACCACGCCGCCGATGGGCAGGATCCACCGCCAACGAGATGATGTGGGCCTCTTCTTCGATGCGCCAGAGGATGCCAAAGCCCACCAGCGTTCCTGGCGAGGAAAGCAGGGATCCGCAAGCGCCTGCAGGTTCTGCCACAGCCCCAATCACCAGGCTGGTGGGTCGTTCCAGCTCGGCCCGGTAGCCCTGTTCTCCCCAGTGCCCACCATAACAGCGGCGATCCAGCTCTAGCAACTGGGGCAGGGCGGCAATGTCAAGCACCTGCAGCCGGTAGCCCATGCCCATGGAGCTTAGTCTCGCCCTTTGCAGAACTCAGCCAGCCACAACTGCCCAAAGAGCTGGAGCTTGCAGTCGATCCCTCTCAACACCGCGGAGCGCTCCTGGGGGTCAAGATACTGGGCTACCGCTGCATGGCCGCCTCAGGGCTTGGAGGGCTGGAGAAAGGGTGGGCGCTTGGCTCATGACTGCGGATACCAGAGGGATTCGAGGGTGTGGACAAGGGCCGCTGCCTGCTGCGGCGAAGGGGCAGTGGGCAGACAGACGGTAACATGGCCCAGCTTGCGCCCCGGGCGGGCGGGGGTCTTGTGGTACCAATGCACGGTGGCATTGGGGATCTCCGCCAGGCGCTGCCGCTTCTCGGCATAGTCGCTGGTGGAGTGCTCGTAGCCCAAGAGGTTGACCATCACCGCCCCCCCACACTTGAGGGAGGGATCCCCCAAGGGAAGGCCAAGGATGGCCCGCAGATGTTGCTCAAACTGCGAGGTGTAGCAGGCTTCCAGGGTGTAGTGGCCGGAGTTGTGAACCCGCGGCGAGATCTCGTTGATCCAGATCCCAGCCTTGGGATGAGGCGGCGGCACCCAGAACAACTCGATGCCGAACACCCCGACCGCTTCTAGCTTTTCCATCACCTTAACTGCCAAGTCCCGGATCTCGGCCTCGACCGTTGGGGGGATGCGGGCGGGCACGAGGACGTGGCGACAGATTTGGTTAACCTGAACAGTCTCCACTACGGGGTAGACCCGGATCTCCCCCGTCAGCCCCCGCGCCACCATCACTGCCAGCTCCCGCTCAAAGGGGATCCACTCTTCCACAAGCAGCGGGATCCCGCTGTACTCGGCAAGGGTCTGTTGCCAAGCCGCGCGATCGGGCAAGATGCGGGTGCCCTTTCCGTCGTAGCCCTGCCGCCGCCGCTTGAGCACCAAGGGAAAGCTCAGGCTAGATAGATCTGCCGTCTCTGCCGGCCAAAAAGCCGGCACCGGCAACCCCAGCTCTGCCAGAAACTGCCGCTGGCGCAACTTGTCTAGCAACGGCTCCAGGGTGCTAAGGCGAGGGCAAAAGCGGGATTCTTCCGGATCCAGCCTTTTTAGCTCCGGCAGCAGGATGAACTCGTTTTCAAAAGTTACCACTGGGCAGCGCTGCAATAGCTGGGCTGTAGCCTGGGTGTCGGTTACAGCGCCCCAAACTACCCCATCGGCCACCGCCACTGCCGGATCGGTGGGGGCAGCCGCCTGCACCATCAGCGGAATCCCCAGGGAGCGGGCCGCCAAAGCCAACATCTGCGCCAACTGCCCCCCGCCGATTACCCCTACGGGCCGCATCTGGGTTTGGGACTTCACTTCTATACTGAGAGGAGAAGCACCGTCTAGTCTACCGCCCTTGGCCCCTACCTCTAGGGCAAGGAGAAGCACTGTGGAGTCATCCAAGCTAAAAGAACTCATCGACCGGGCTTTGCAGGACAAAATCCTCACCCGCGCCGAGCAACAAGAAATCCTCCAGGCAGTTACCGCCGATTCCCAGGTCTCACCGGAAGAACACGAACTGCTGGACATGATTGTGGAGCGCCTCAACAGCGGCGAGATTCGCGCCGTCGATTGATTCCTTTTCTAGTCTTGCCCAAAAGTAAGTGGCAGCTTGGAAGCAAGCAGTTGTCAGCGCAGCTCCAAAGGGCTGGGATAGACTGGAGATCCCCTGGCTCTATCTAGCATGCTGCCGCCATGAGTTCTCGCTCCTCAGACTGGTTTACGCGGGCACGTCACTTCTTTTACGGCACAGCCACTGCCCTGGTGGAGCTCCTGGAGGATCCCCAGAAGCGCGCCGAAAGTTTCGGCCGTCTTTCTGGCGACTGGGCGGCGCTGGCTGCAGAGCTGGAGCAAAAAGGAGAGCAGATTGAGCAAGAGGCTGTTCGCTACCTTAAAAGCCTCCGCCATGAAGCCACCAAGGCTCCTGGCCCAGCCGTAGAGAGCCAAACACCGGCCCCCCAGAGCGGCTCCCCAACCGCCACCATCTCCAAAGAAGAAATGGGCGAACTGATGGAGCTGATCCACCAGATTGAGTCCTTGCGCCTGGAGCTAGAGCGGTTGCGCACGGAACCCTGCTCGGATGCTGGCCTTTCTGCTTGATCCCAACGCCCGTGCGGTTTGACGTTGTTACCCTTTTCCCAGAGTTTTTTGAATCGCCCTTGCGCATTGGCTTAGTGGGCAAAGCCCTACGGCAAGGGATTGCCGAGGTTCATCTCACCAACCCGCGCGACTTTGCCGCCGATAAGCACCGCCGGGTCGACGATGAGCCCTATGGGGGCGGGGTAGGCATGGTGCTCAAGCCAGAGCCCTTTTTTGCTGCTGTCGCCTCCCTGCCTTGCCTGGATCCCCGCGAGATCATCTTGCTCACGCCCCAGGGACAGCCCCTAAACCAAGCCCTGCTGCGGGAGCTGGCCCAAAAGGCCCAGCTCATCCTGCTCTGCGGCCAGTACGAAGGTTTTGACGAGCGGATCTGCCAGTATCTAGCCACTCGCGAGGTGTCGCTGGGGGATTTTGTGTTAACAGGGGGGGAGATCCCGGCACTGGCCTTGATCTACGGCGTGATCCGTCTCTTGCCTGGCACGGTTGGTAAGGTAGACTCTTTGAAGAAGGAGAGCTTTGAGGAGGGTCTGCTCGACTATCCTCAGTACACCCGCCCAGCCGAGTTTCTGGGGTACAAGGTGCCGCAGGTGCTCCTTTCAGGTAACCACGAGGCCATTGCCCGATGGCGTCTGCAGCAGCAGTTGGTGCGCACCTGGCAACGGCGGCCGGATCTGCTGGCCAAACGTCCCCTCACCCCCGAAGAACAACAGTTGTTGGCCGAAGGCCTGGCCGAGCAGCGCACTGAGGTGGAGAAACAAGATGCGCGTGAACTGTCTCAACTCCCTTCTCAGCCTTGCTGACCATGGGGCTAGGATTCTGGGGCTGCTGCTGGTGGGGATCCTGACCAGTTCTGGGCTTGCTCTAGCCCAAAGTGGAAGTGGCAACGAGGCCATTTATCGCGACGGCAGAACCCCGCTGTTCAACGGCTCCAGCCTTGATATGAGTGATCTCTTCCGGGCTGCTGAACTCCTCTCCCGCCAGAGGGCCACCTCCCGCTGGGACAGCCGGGCGGCCATCGATGCCGCAGTGGAGCAGTTTAACCAATCCCGCCGTCGCCCCTTGCCTTTTTCGCCGGGAGCAGGGAGATCCAAAACCCCTCTTACTCGCTAAGCTTAGCTCCCCTCCTCAACCTAACCTGTGTTAGGATCGCAAGGCTATTCTTGTGGGCGCTAAGCAGTAGAGCCAGCTTTTCGGGATCCCCTAGGAGAGACTGCCGTGGTTAAGAGTACCCCCTCCAGCAAAACCGATAGGGAGCAGCACCTGGATCCCGCTAGGCGGGGTCACTCCAAGGACAGTTCCACCGAGTCCAAGGGGATCTCGGGCTTCCTCCAAGAGACGCGGGCCGAACTGGCCAAAATTGCCTGGCCAAGCCGTCGACAATTGGTTAGCGAATCCATTGGCGTTTTGCTAATAGTGCTGGCCTTCGCCTCATTTATTTACCTGGTTGACCAGCTGTTTAGCTGGGTAGCCACTCAACTGTTCTCGTAGCTTTAGGCAGGGGAGGGGAGAGGAGGTGAAGTATGAGCCCAGGGTTAGAGCAGCGGCGGAGACGCCGCAGAGACTACGTTGAGCCCCTAGAAGCTGCGGAAACAGAAACGACTGCGGAAGAAGGGGAAGGTCAAAGCCAGCGCAACTTGCGCTGGTACGCTGTCCAGGTGGCTGCTGGCTGCGAAAACAAAGTTAAAAGCACTCTCCTGCAGCGGGCAGCAGCCCTGGATGTGGCCGATCAAATCGTCGAAGTGGTGATCCCAAAGCGGGTGGGCTTCAAGCTGGATCGATCCGGCAAGCGCCAGGAGCAAGAGGAAAAGATTTTCCCCGGCTATGTGCTCGTGCGCATGGATCTCAACGACGACACCTGGCGGGTGGTGAAAACCACTCCCAATGTCATCAACTTCGTTGGCACGGAACAGAGACGGCCCTATGGTCGCGGTCGGGGGCATGTGACACCGCGGCCCCTCAGTCCCAGCGAAGTTCAGCGCATCTTCAGCACCGCTGAGGTGGAGGCGGTGCCCCTCAAGATTAACCTGGCCCCTGGGGATCGCATTGAGGTGCTGTCTGGCCCCTTCCAGGGGTTCTACGGCGAGGTGGTGGATGTCAGCCCAGAACGGGGCAAGCTCAAGGCTTTGATCTCAATTTTTGGGCGGGATACTCCAGTAGAATTAGAGCTTGGTCAAGTGCGAAAAGAGGTGTAACTGCGTCGCATGGCTAAGAAACTGGTGGCAGTAGTCAAGCTGGCCATCCAGGCGGGCAAAGCCACCCCCGCCCCCCCCATTGGCCCCGCCTTGGGTCAGCACGGGGTCAACATCATGGCCTTTTGCAAGGAGTACAATGCCAGAACGGCGGATCAGGCGGGCATGGTGGTGCCGGTCGAGATCTCCATCTACGACGATCGCAGCTTCACCTTTGTCCTTAAGACGCCGCCAGCCTCGGTGCTGATCAAGAAAGCCCTTGGCATTGAGTCAGGCTCCAGCGAGCCCCACAAAGTCAAGGTGGGATCCCTGACCCGCGCCCAACTGCGCCAGATTGCCGAGCAGAAGCTGCCAGATTTGAATACCAACGATGTGGAGGCGGCGATGAGAATCATTGCCGGCACTGCCCGGAGCATGGGAGTGACGATAGTTGACTAGGGCTCTGCTAGCCCAGCTTGTTTGTCGTTTTGGGGGAGAGAAGTTCTCGCCAGAACCCCGAGGAGAAGTTATGGCTCGAAAACTGTCCAAACGCATGCAGGCTTTGCGGGAGAAGATCAAGCCCATCCCCTATCCCCCCGCAGAAGCCATTGCCCTCATGAAGGAGACAGCCACTGCCAAATTTGACGAGGCGGCTGAGGTTCACATTCGCCTGGGGATCGATCCCAAATATGCTGACCAGCAGCTGCGCTCTACGGTGGTTTTGCCACGCGGCACTGGGCAAGAAATTCGAGTAGCGGTAATTGCCCGCGGCGAAAAGGTGGTGGAAGCCCAGAATGCTGGGGCTGACCGAGTGGGGTTTGAGGATCTCATCGAGGAAATCAGCAAGGGCGTGATCGATTTCGACCTGCTGATTGCTACTCCCGATGTGATGCCCCAGGTGGCCAAGCTGGGGCGCCTGTTGGGGCCGCGCGGCCTGATGCCTTCTCCTAAGGGGGGAACAGTTACCATGGATCTGGCCCAGGCCATTAAGGAGTTCAAGGCCGGCAAGCTGGAGTACCGGGCGGACAAAACTGGCATTGTCCATTTAATCTTCGGCAAGTGTCAGTTTCCGGTTGAGGCGCTGCTAGAAAACCTAAAGGCAGTGCAGGAGTCGATTGACCGCAACCGTCCCCCTGGAGCAAAGGGCAAGTACTGGCGAACTATGCATATTTGTGCTACGATGGGTCCTTCTATTGAAGTTGACGTTAATGCCCTGCGGGAGTTAAAGTTGGTTGCCTAGGTCTGGCGTAATAAGGTAAGTTGACTAGGGCAAATTTTGGCCAGGGAGGGAGCCAAACGGGAAACCTTTCCACAGTTGAAATAGAGAGCCGAAGACAGCAGGCGCCAAGTGGCTTAATCTCCTGCCGAGGCTTGGGTAGAGTGGGAAAAATTCCCGAAGCTTATGCTTGCCCAAATGCGTCTCGGCGGAGGCTGGGGCGCATTCCTTTTGCAGTGGCAACCACATTACAGACAATCGAGGAGGTGAGCGCGTGGGCAAGCAATCCTTAGCAAAGAAAGCAGAGGTAGTCGATGAGGTTCGATCCCTGCTGCAGGCCAGCCAAATGGTGCTGGTCATCGACTACAAAGGTCTAACCGTTGCTGAGATGAACCAGCTGCGGGCGGAGCTGCGCAAAGCAGACGCCGTCTGTATGGTGGTTAAAAATACCCTGATGCGGCGGGCCGTTGCTGACCTTAAGGCTTGGGCAGGGATCCTGCCTTTCCTGTCCGGGCCAACGGCTTTTATCCTGATCCGGGGCAATATCGCGGCGGCCCTGAAGGCGTATCAAGACTTTGCCCGGCAAACCAAGAAGACTGAGTTTCGCGGTGCTGCCGCTGAGGGGCTGTCTCTGACCTTGGATCAGGCCAAGGCCATTGCTGACCTGCCGCCTAAGGAGGTGCTCCTGGCCCAAGTGGCAGGCAGCCTTAAGCTAGTAGCCACCCGACTGGCGGTTGGGCTCAATGCTGGGCCTAGCCAGGTGGCCCGCGGTATCCACGAGATCCCGGCCTCACTGGCGCGGGCTTTGCGAGCCATTGCCGACAAGGAGGCGGCCTGAAGGCAGCCGCTTCGATGGGCCAACGGCTCAATTGCACCCTGCTACTTCTTGTTACCTAAGGAGACACAACCATGGCTTCAGAGCGTGTTCAAAGCATCCTGGAAGAGCTGAAGACCTTGACTTTGTTGGAAGCTGCCGAGCTGGTGAAAGCCATTGAAGAGACCTTTGGCGTCAGTGCAGCTGCACCGGTAGGCGGCATGGTCATGGCTGCTCCCGTGGCGGCAGCAGCGGCACCGGCACCAGCAGCGCCGGCTGAGCCGGTAGAGGAGCAAACGGCTTTTGATGTCATTCTCGAGGCTGTTCCTGCCGACAAGAAGATTGCCGTTCTTAAGGTGGTGCGCGAGCTAACCGGCTTAGGCCTAAAGGATGCCAAGGATCTCGTGGAAGCTGCTCCCAAAGCAGTTAAGGAGGGAGTCTCCAAGGAGGAGGCCAGCGAGATCAAGAAAAAGCTGGAAGAAGCCGGCGCCACGGTCAAGATCAAGTAGAGGTGGGGAAGAGGCGTTTTTTCCCTGCTCTCTGCCGAAGCTGCAAAAGAGGGGAGGGGCGGTTTGCCCCTCTTTTTTGCTGGTTTCTACCCCTCAAAACGGGTTGCCGGGGGGCTCGCGGGGGCTGCAACTTCGACCAGCGCTCATCGCTGGATAGGGAAAGGGCCCTCGTCAGGAGGTCGGAAACCATTACAATGGGTTACGGACGTTTGCCACCACCCCCCATGGACTTCGGAGTCGGATTTCTCTCCAACAATGTCATGCTGCCGATCCTGGATTTTTTCTACGGGATCGTGCCCAGCTATGGTCTGGCCATCATCTTTCTGACATTGGTGATCCGCTTTGCCCTCTACCCCCTCAATGCCGGGTCCATCCGCAACATGCGGCGCATGAAAGTCATTAGCCCGGTGATGCAGCGGCGGATGCGAGAGATCCAGGAGAGGTACCGCGACGACCCGCAAAAGCTGCGCGAGGCCCAGGCCAAACTCTACAGCGAACTAGGGGTTAACCCGCTTGGGGGGTGCCTGCCGCTGCTTATTCAAATGCCAGTGCTGTTTGCGCTCTTTGCCACGCTGCGGGGATCCCCTTTTGCGGCGGTAACCTACGACGTCAACCTGCAGATCTTGCCAGCAGAGGTGGCGGCTGAGGTGGTACCCACCCCCTACGTCAGCTCCAGCAAGAACATCTTCGTCGCCGACTCAGTCCACAAGCCGGTGGTGCTGGTGGTGCCTAAGGGTACCAAGGTTGCCGTAGGGGAGCAGGTGCAGTGGATGCTGCAAGGGCCAGGGGGCAAACCCTTCGAGCAACTGGTAACCGAAGCGGGGGGAGACCCCAAGCTGTTGCAGCCAACTTGGAAGATCGTCAAGGGAGAGGAGCGGGTCCAGCTCCAGCCCGATGGCACCTTGCTGGCCCTGCAGCCGGGGGAGGTAGCGCTGCAGGTCTCGATTCCAGGCTTGGCCTCAGATACTGGCTTTCTGTTTATTGATAAGCTGGGCCGCGTTGGCGCTTTTGACCCCGATGGAACCATCCACTGGGATATCATCGCCATGGTCGCCCTCTTTGGCCTTTCCATCTACCTCAACCAGGCCCTGACCAATACCGGCCAGGAGGATCCCAGCCAGAGCTCGATGGCCCGCATTACCCCGGTGCTGTTTTCGGCGATGTTTCTATTTTTCCCCTTGCCGGCTGGGGTTTTGCTCTATATCCTCGTCTCCAGCATTTTCCAGACGCTGCAGACCCTCTTGCTCTCGCGAGAGCCTTTGCCAGAGAGCCTGCAGCAGTTGGTGGAAGAGGAACGGCGCCGTGCTGCCCAGGTTAGTAAGGAGGTAGACCGAGCAGTAAAACCCAAAGCCGCTGGGGGAGCTCGGGAATCTTTGCCCTTTGAGCCCTAAGCAGTTCTCTGGCCGCTGGGTGGCTGGGCTTGCAGTTAACTAGTTGATAGTCTTTCAGCAGTTGGAAGCTGTTGGGATGAGCCACCCTGAGTCTTCTACAGGTTCCCCAAGGGGAGCCGCCGCTAAGAAATCCCACCCGCAGTTTGAAGAGACCGCTGCTCCTTCCCAAGCTAAGCTTTCTCCCGCCGAGCAGCGAGAACGGGCTAGAGAGTGGTTGCAGCAGGTGCTATCGGCCATGGGGATACCGGCAGCAGTGCGGGTAGCGGGCGAGGTGATTGAAATTGAGGCCAGTTCTCTCACGCCTGTGCAAAAGCAAGTCTTGCTTTCCAAAGTGCCCCCAGGGCCCGTCCCCAAGGAGACTAAAGTTGACGAAGAGCGTACCCCAGTAGTGCTGGATGCTTTGCAATATCTGGCCAACACCCTTCTCAACCTCAACCAGCCAGAAGACCAGCAACAACCCTATATCTTGGACTTAGACGGCTATCGAGAGCGCCGCTTGCAGGAGTTGAAGGCTTTGGTGGCTACGGCGGTGGAGAAAGTAAGAGCAAGTGGTCGGGAGTACGAGTTTCCCGAGCACCTTTCGGCTGCCGACCGGCGGCAAATCCACACGCTCCTCAAAGACCCTGCCTATGCTGACCTAGAAACCTTCAGCCGAGGTAAAGAGCCGGATCGCCGCTTGGTCATCCGCCGGGCTCCGCGCCGGGGTAAGTGAGGGCGCAGCTAAGGGATCTCTCGAGGAAAATAGGGCTATGCTGAAGCCAATTCGTCTATCCGAGCTGCGGCAGCTGCCTGGCCAAAAAACCCAGGAGGTACGGTTTCGGCAGTTTTTCGCTGGCTTTGAGAGCCTGACACCGGTGGAGGGATCCCTGCGGGTCAGCCACCGAGGACACTTTGTTGAGGTAAGGGCCCAGGCCCGCACCATCGTGACTCTCACGTGTCACCGCTGCTTGCAGCAGTTTAACCACCGGCTGGAGCTAGATGTTGAGGAGATCATTCTCATTCGCGAGCCCAACTCTGGCCCTCCACCCCTGGAGCTGGAACTGAAGGAGGAAGAGGATCTGCTGGAAAGCTTGCCCCCCAACGGTGAGCTGGATGTGGAGGACTTGATGCGCCAGTACCTGCATTTGGAGATGCCCACCCAGTTGCCCTGTCGCCCCGATTGCCCAGGTATTGTGGTGGAATCGGCTGCGCCGGCAGGGGATCCCCGCTGGGCGCCGCTGGCAGCTCTTCTCAAAGAGATCTCCTAGAAATACCGCTTCATTTGGATCCGAAAGCGGCCTTTTTTCGTCTCAACCACCTCTTCAATTTGCAGCCGACCCCGACCGCGGATGGCAATCCAATCCTGAGGGCTAAGGAGGTAGCTGGCTTGGGTAACTGGCTTCCAGTTGACTCGTACTTCTCCCCGCTGGATCTCTTCCACCATTTTGCTGCGGGAGATGCCGAATCCGGCTGAAGCCACTGCGTCCAAGCGCAAAGAGGCTTCCACACTGGTAATGGACTTTACCCGCGGCGGCTGCACCTTTAATTGGTTGAGAGGGATGGAGCTAACCTTGACCGGCACACTGCGCACTTGCTTCAGGTTGAGGCTGAGATAGTCCACCAGTTCAGGTACCACGATAGCCTGCGCACCTGCTTCTCCAACTGCGAGAATGTCTCCTACCTTTTCGCCGGCAATTCCTGTTGCCAGAAGGGCTTCTAAAAAGTCGCCGTGAGTAGCTGGGTCGAAGAGAAAGTTCCCCTGAATTTCAATAGCCGCTAGCGGGATCCCTGGTGCCTCCACACCAAGCTCGGGGCGAGCCAGGGCCAAGCGCTGGCGCTCTGCCTGGGCATAGCCTCCCCAGGCCACCACCTGCAGTTCGGCTAGCTTGTTCAATCGGCTTTGGACGGCGGCAATCTCCGGCGGCGAGAGAAAATCGCTGTAGACCACCTGCCAAGTTTTCAGGGCCTGCTCTCCTAGGTCTAGGATGCGCGCCAAGGTTTCTCGATACTCCGCTCCTTTCAGTAGTTCGGCTCTGGGCAACATGGTGGGGCGCTTCAACCCTTGCGGTTCTGTTCCGCTTGCTACATGCTAAGCTGGATTAGGGTCCTGGCGGGCGTAGCCAAGTGGTTAAGGCAGAGGATTGTGGTTCCTCCACTCGTGGGTTCGAATCCCATCGTCCGCCCTCTCTACTCGCAGCTTAAGACCAGCGTGCCTACGGCGTCGATGCTGCCGGTCCAACCGGCTTCAATCACCACGGTAGCCTCCGGCATCTCCACAATTGCCGGCCCGCACAGTTGAAACCCCACCCCCATGTACCGCCGATTGTAGACGGGTACCGGCCGCATCCGGCCGCCGAACCAGGCCTCTCGTTTCCCCTGGAGGGGATCCCCCGGCAAGGGTGGGGGGGCCTGCAGAGGGACACGAGGCAAGGCCTGCACCGCCCGTAGGCGCAACTGGATCACCTCCACCTCTTGGTCAGGATCCTGCCAGCCGTAGCGCTGGCGGTGGGCTTGGTGAAACCGCTGCTCGAGGCGGGAAACCGGATCCGACAACTGGGCTGGGATCTCCAGCTCAAAGGACTGGCCGCGGTAGCGCAGATCCAGACTCAAGGAGAGCTCCGGCTCTTGCAGGTCGGCTTTCGCCTGGCGGATGAGGGGCTCAGCCCACTGAGCCAGAAGGGATCCTCCCCCCTCCCCCTCTAGCTGCCGCAGCGGCTGCAGGACGGCCCGCCGGTAGTCCCGCCGCAGATCGGCCAAAGCCATGCCCAGCGCCGAGAGGACACCGGCAAAGGCCGGGATCAAGATGCGGCGGATCCCCAGCTCTTCTGCTAAAGCACAGGCATGCATGGGCCCGGCTCCGCCAAAGGCCAGCAGGGCAAAATGGGCGGGATCCAAGCCTCGCTCCACGCTGATGACCCGCAAAGCCCGTGCCATGGCCACATTGGCTAGGGTGCGAATGCCAACGGCCGTCTCCTCCAAACTCAAGCCCAAGGGCTCCGCGAGCGTTCTGAGGGCCTGGCCCGCCAAGTCTCGCCGTAGGCAAACGGCATCCCCCAGCCAGCCCCCATCCGGCAGGTAGCCCAGCCAGAGGTTGGCATCGGTTACCGTGGGAGCCGTTCCCCCCCGACCGTAGCAGGCCGGCCCAGGGTTGGAGCCGGCACTTTCCGGCCCCACCTGCAGCCCGCCCCCGGGTAGCAGGGAGGCCAGGGATCCGCCGCCGGCACTGACCGTGTGGATGTCGATCTGGGGCTGCTGCACCGGCAGGCCGCACACTACCGCTGACGGGGTAACCTGGGGGATGCCGTCTTGAATGAGGGCCACATCGGTGCTGGTCCCTCCCATGTCCAGGCTAAGCAAATGGGAGTAGCCACTCAGCCGGCCCAGGTAGGCCGCTCCGTAAACGCCGCCCGCCGGCCCCGAAAGCAGCGCCACCGAGGCGTGGGCTGCTGCCTGAGCAATGGAGGTGACGCCGCCGGAGGATTGCATGATCAGGGGTTCGGGGATCCCTCGCTGCCGGCAGCCCTGGGCCAAGCGGTGGAGGTAGCCCGCCAGCGCTGGGCTGAGGTAGGCATCAATGGCCGTGGTGCTGAAGCGCTCGTATTCCCGAAACTCTGGCGCCACCTCGCAGGAGAGGGAAACATGCAAGCTGGGAAAGGCCTGTCGCAAAGCCGCCCCCAAGCGCTGCTCGTGTTCTGGATAGAGGAAAGAAAACAGAAACCCCACCCCCACGGCGCGGATTCCATCCCGCTGTACCCGCTCCCCCACTTCCCGGACTACGCGCTGGATCTCCTCCTCAGTTAGTGGCTCGACCACGCCACTGGCGCTGCAGCGCTCCTTCACCTCCAGGCAGTGGTGGCGGGGCACCACCGGCTCCGGCTTGGGCTGAGTGAGGTCGTAAAGGGAAGGACGGTTTTGGCGGCCAATGGCCAGCACATCCCGAAAGCCCGCCGTGGTCAAAAAGAGAGTGGGGGATCCCTTGCGCTCCAGGAGGGCGTTGGTGGCCACGGTCATGCCATGGCAGAACACGTCCACCTCAACTGGGCCCAGCTTGTCCAGGGCAGCGAAGACCCCCTCTTCCGGGCTAGGGGTGGAGAGGACCTTGGCTGTCCGGATCTGGCCCTCCTGCAGCAGCACCAGATCGGTAAAAGTGCCTCCCACATCGATCCCCAGGCGGGTCGGGATCCCTCGTTGGCTGCCGACAGTGGACATGACTCGTGGGCGCAGGCTAACCCCTCCCTAGCTCTTTGACTCGGCTTCCAGGGGCTGTTCCTCCTTCTGCACAAGCTGACGGAAGGCCGGCTCGTCCAAGCGGTAGTCCCGCTGCTCGATGAGATCCCGGTCAGTAGAGTAGATGGTGTCCGCTTCCTGCACCACCTCCTGGCGGCGGAAGTGGCGGGCAAAGTCGAGCTTGCGCCGCAGCACCTCCGAGGGACGCTGCAGTTGCTCTTGCCAAAACCGCCGAATGCGATTGCGGCGCTCCACTCCCTGGTTGCGGAATTGCAAGGTCAACCAACGCACCGTGGGCACGGCCAAAAACAGCGTGCCGTAGAGGAAGAGGAATCCAATCAGCGGGTAGATAACCGCCAAAAAGGCGTTGCTCCCAGCGGCAGCGGCCACCTCCTCCCGCGCCCCATAGAGAATGGCCGCCAAGAAGAAATTGAGCACACCCAAGCCGGCGGCTAGGGCCAGCTGCCCAGGGGTGGCGCGGCTAAACACCCAAGGTTTTTCTTGCAACACCTCGGGAAACCGCTGCCGTGGGCCTTCGGCGGCCGTTACCTGGAGCTCTGGAAAGCGATAGACGATATCTCCCTCCTCGCTTACCTCCGGCTGGCCGTCAAACTTGAGCAAAATGGGCAGCATGTAGTCTTCGTACTCCAGGGCGGGGGATCCCGGCTCCACATCCAGGTAGGGCAACACCTGCTCGGCGGCAATGACTCCCCCATTGGCACGGATGAGCTGGCCAATGAGGGCATAGCGTTCTTCTTCCAGGTTGGCATTGGGATCCCCGTCGCCAAACAGGAAGCTGTAGACCGCCTCGAGAAAGTTCATCTCCGACTTTTCCTGTCGGGGTTGCGCCTGACCGGAATAGCTCTCGTAGGGACCCCAGAAGGGGTTGCCTACCCACAGGTCGGGAACGTAGAAGAGCCCCACCCCTCCCGAGCGGCTGCGGCTATCCTCCTCACGGCTACTCCTACTGCTCTGCAGAGCCATCAAGGCCAGAGTAATGAGGACAATTGACACTACCAGCAGGATGCCAAAGGAAATGCGCAGGCCGTAGAGAAACCCTCCCCAAAGCCGGCGCCGCAGGGCTGCCAGCCGGTCCTGTTGCTCCTTGCGCTGGAGAATGCTGCGAAAGTCGGGCGGGAAAACGTAGGCGATCTCTCCCTGCCGCGAAACCTGAAGATGCCCCCCTGCCTTTTGGGCCAACTGCAGCAGCTCTTGCTTGGCCTCCTCTAAGGCCAGGCCTGTGGTGGAGGCGATGTCTCCCAACGTAACCCGCAGGCCCAGCCGCTCTACTGCCTCCATAACCAAAGTCTGTGCCGCCACCGTCAACCTCCGCTTCTGCCTGCTGTTAACCCGCCAGCTCCCTGTTTCCAGTATCTCTCCTGTGCTGGGCATCGGCGAGAGGATTCCCTCTTGGCAGCCGCTAAGCTAGGGCAGCCAGGCCAGGGTTGCCAGCAAGGCCGAGAGGATTCCAATCAACACCCAATTCAGCCGTTGGGTATTCACCAAGGGAGCGGCCTGGGAAGGGAGGGGAGCGGGGGACGTGGGCCGAGATCCCCGCGGGCGAGGGCGTTCATAGACTAGAAGTCGGCTTTCGGGCTTGGCCTCTTCCAGGTGGCTGAGATCGGGGATTTGGATCAACCACTCCGCTGGGCGGCGTAGACGGGGAGCCTGCCAGATGCTCAACACATAGCGCGCCTGTTGGGCAAGCTCGGGATCTGGACTATATAGCAAGCTCTGCACCAGGCGGACGGCCTCCTCGGTTTCTCCAAGCGCCTCCTGCGCCAAGGCCTGCCAGAGCCGCAGCTGGCCTGCCTGGGGATAGCGGCCTTGGGCCTGTTTGGCCTCCTCCAAGGCCTGTCGGTATTGTCCCCGCTCAAAGCTGGCTTGAATTCGGGCCAGGTATTGGGGCAAGGGCAAGTCTGGGGCCGGGATCGACTCGGAGTCCACGCAGCCTCCCTAGGTCAGCTTTTGTTCCACCCCAAACCCCACCAGGAGTACCTCCTGCAGCGGCTGGCCTTGAGGTGGGCGCCGGTAGTTGAGGATCTGCCGCAGGCGCAGGCGGGGGTTGAGCAGGGTGATGGTATCTACGGAAACAACGTGGGTGTAGGTGGTGGTCATCACCAGTTGCAGGGATCCCGGATCAAAGCGGAAGTCGGCCACCATGGGCCGCTCTTCCTCATAGGCGCGATCGCGCAGGTAGTCGCCTTCCAGCCCGCGGGGGCCCTCTCGCCGGGGCACAAACAACATGTTTAGCTCTTGCCCGACCTCCTCCCCCTTTTCGGAGACAGTCTCAAAGGCAAGGTGAAAGCCCAGGAAGCCGTCGACGCCGTGGTTGGGGTAGTTGTTGTCGGCCAGGACCTTCTCCTTGAGCTCAGGGGTGAGGGTGCGAATGGTGAACTCGGTGCGCGAGCGCTCCACCTCCCCTCGATCCAGGTAGTGATAGGTGCGCTCGGTGTGCCAGGCGCCAATACAGCAGTTAAAGAAGTGGTGAAACTGTTGGAGGGCGTTCATGCCAAAGGGCTCGAGAGCAGGGCTGAGTTGACACCAAGCCCGATCCTAAACCGAATCGAAGACAAACAGGCACCCCAATCCCTGCAGCAGATGCCTCAGGTGGGGATCCCCGTTGCCCCCAGCAGTTCCAAAGCCCGCTGCAACTGGCGATCCTCAGGGCCGCCCAGGGTTTCTGCCGTTAGCGGAACGGGGCCCTCGCCCACCACCACATCGGGCTGGATCCCTTGGCGGTGAATGTCGCGGCCGTTGGGGGTGAGGTATTTGGCAGTCGTCACGGCCAGCCCTGAGCCATCTGCCAGCTCCATCAGGGATTGGATCAGCCCCTTGCCGAAGGTGCGCGTTCCCACCAGTTGCGCCCGCCCGCTGTCCTGCAATGCCCCCGCCAAGACTTCGCTAGCGCTGGCACTGCCTTGATTGACCAAAACCACTAGCGGCGCCTGGGTGAGAATTTCGCCGGTGGCAGGAATGCCCTCTAGAATGCCGTGGCGATCCTTCACCAGCACGATGTTGCCTTTGGGGATCCAAAAGCGGGCAATCTCAATGGCCGCCTGCAGCAGTCCTCCGGGGTTGTTGCGCAGATCCAGGAGGTAGCCCCGCACCCCTCGGGCTTCTGCCGCCTGGATAGCCTGGCGCACTTGGGTGGCTGCATTGCCGTTGAACTGGCTGAGGCGGATGTAGGCCACCAATCCCTGGGGCAGCTCAAAGAAAGCCGTGCGCACCGGGTTAATGAGGATTGACTGCCGCACCAGCTCCACCTCCCAGATGCGCCCCTGCCGCCTTAGCCGCAGGCTAACGGTTGTACCGCTAGGGCCGCGCATGCGCTCTGCCACCTCGTCCAAGCTCAGCCCCGCCACTGGCACCTGATCCACTGCCAAGATCTCATCCTGAGGCTGGATCCCGGCCCGCTCGGCAGGGGTGCCCTCCATGGGAGCAATAACCCGCACTGCCCCCTGCTCGTCGATGGCAATCTGCAGGCCAACACCGCTCAGCTCGCCGGCAGTAGAGGTCTGCAGACTGAGGTAGTGCTCCCGATCCAAAAAGCGGGTGTAGGGATCCCCCAAGGTGGCCAACATCTCCTCAATGGCCCGATAGGTTTCCTGACGATTCTTCAAGGGCCGCGCCAGAAAACGCTGCCGCACCTGCCACCAGTTTTGCCCGTTAAACCCCGGATCCACGTAGGCCCGATCCACATAGGCCCAAGCCTGGGCCAGCAGTTGCTGCTCTTCTCCCCAGCGGCTGGCCTGAGCTCGGTAGGCGCCAGTGCCTAAACTTGCCCAGAGCAGGCACCCCAGCAGCAGAATGCGGAGAACCCAGCGGATCCCCCACTCTTTCTTCTTTGGCTTTGGCGCAACCATAGACGGCAAGACGCTAAGAAAAGTTAAGGAATATGAACAAGACGCAATATCGAAACCTGTTTTGCCAGCGAGAATGCGGATTCCTGCCCCCGAGCTGAGCCTAACTTAAGGAAGTCGTTAACAAATTGTGTTACAGTGCTGGTTGAGGTAGGGCTGTCCTCCACGGTGGAGTGACTTTCTCCCGCCGGGGAGATACCGAGAAATTGGAAAGAAAGGTACCATGGGCAAAGTTTACGACTGGCTAGACGAGCGGCTAGAGATTACGCCCTTCGTCGACGACGCAACCGGAAAATTCATCCCGCCGCACGTTAACATCTTCTATTGCCTTGGCGGCATCACGCTGGTGTGCTTTCTCATTCAGTTTGCCACCGGCTTTGCCATGACGTTCTACTACCGTCCGACGGTGGCCGAGGCCTTTGAGTCGGTCAACTACATCATGACCCAGGTCAACTTCGGCTGGCTGCTGCGCTCCATCCACCGCTGGAGCGCCTCCATGATGGTGTTGATGATGATTCTGCACACCTTCCGGGTTTACCTGACCGGTGGGTTTAAAAAGCCCCGCGAGCTGACCTGGGTCACCGGCGTGATCTTGGCGGTGCTGACGGTTTCTTTCGGGGTTACGGGCTACTCTCTGCCCTGGGATCAGGTGGGCTACTGGGCAGTCAAGATCGTCTCGGGAGTGCCTAGCGCTATCCCAGTGGTGGGTGATGCCCTGGTTCAGCTTATCCGCGGTGGCGAGGCCGTTGGCCAAGCTACCCTTACTCGTTTCTACAGCTTGCACACCTTTGTCCTGCCTTGGCTGACGGCGGTCTTCATGACCATGCACTTTTTGATGATCCGCCGCCAGGGCATTTCTGGACCCCTGTGATCCAGGGCTGGTCGGATCCCCTACTTTCCCTTGCTCAACCCTTTTGCCCCAGACAAGGAGAACTGCTATGCCTGTCTCGAAGCAAGCGCTGGCGACTGAGGTTATTACACGCAAAGTTGACCTGGACAACCCCAAAGTTTTGGCCAAGCTGAAGAAGAACATGGGCCACATGACCTACGGGGAGCCCGCTTGGCCTAACGACTTGCTCTTTATGTTCCCGGTGGTCATCCTGGGCACCATTGGGGTGATTGTCGGCCTGGCGGTTATGGATCCCGCGGGTGTAGGCGAGCCGGCAGATCCCTTTGCCACGCCCCTGGAAATTCTTCCCGAGTGGTACCTCTACCCTGTGTTCCACATTTTGCGCGTTGTTCCCAGTAAGCTGCTGGGCATTGCCCTGATGTTGGCTATTCCCGTGGGCCTTTTGTTTGTGCCTTTCATTGAAAACGTCAACAAGTTCCAGAACCCGCTGCGCCGTCCAGTGGCGACGACGGTGTTTTTGATTGGCACTTTGGTAACCCTGTATCTAGGCATTGGCGCCACTCTGCCGCTGGACAAGTGGGTTACCCTGGGCCTGTTCTAGAGAGCCGAATATTGATAACTCTAGGTGCAGCAGGCTGATGGCCAAGCTGCACTTTTTTTAGGGGAACTTTCCCGGGGGACTTTTCGGCAGACCTTGGGCAAGGGGATGGTAATATCGCTACGCACTCCTCTTGCGGGGATCGCCCATGAGCGTTTCTTCTTCTGCTGCTCAAACCTATCGGATTACTGCCCTAGCCGGCGATGGGATCGGCCCTGAGATTATGCAGGTGGGTCGGGCAGTTTTGGACGCCGTTGCCGCTCAGATGGGGTTTTCCCTCCAGTGGCAGGAGGGCCTAATTGGCGGAGCAGCCTACGAGGCCACGGGGGATCCCTTGCCCCCGGAGACCTTGAAAATGGCCCAGGAAAGCGATGCCGTTTACTTGGCAGCGGTTGGCGACTTTAAGTACGATACCCTGCCGCGCCAGAAGCGACCGGAGCAGGCTTTGCTGGGCTTGCGGGCCGGCTTGGGGCTATTTGCCAACTTGCGCCCCGTGAAGATCTTCCCCCAACTGGTGCAGGCCTCTTCCCTAAAGCCGGAGGTAGTTGCTGGGATCGACCTGGTGGTGGTACGCGAGCTCACCGGCGGCATCTACTTTGGTCAGCCCCGCGGGATCTTCGTCGATGCCCAGGGATCCCGCCGCGGCGTCAACACTATGGCCTACAGCGAGGCCGAGGTGGATCGCATTGCCCGCGTAGCTTTTGAACTGGCCCGCAAGCGACGGCGCAAGCTTTGCTCGGTGGATAAGGCCAATGTGCTGGAGGTGTCGCAACTGTGGCGGGAGCGGGTTACCGCCATTGCCGCCGAATACCCTGACGTAGAGCTTTCCCACCTCTATGTCGACAACGCGGCCATGCAGTTGGTGCGCTGGCCAAAGCAGTTTGACGTCATCCTGACAGAAAACCTCTTTGGGGATATCCTCTCCGACGAGGCGGCCATGCTAACTGGCTCCATTGGCATGTTGCCTTCTGCCTCTCTGGGAGCTACCGGCCCAGGCCTCTATGAGCCAGTCCATGGCTCAGCTCCGGATATTGCCGGCCAAGACAAGGCCAACCCCATTGCCCAGGTGCTTTCTGGGGCAATGCTACTGCGCTACTCCTTGGATCAGCCCCAAGCTGCTGACCGCATCGAACAGGCCGTCGAGGCGGTTTTGGCCCAGGGCTACCGCACCGCCGACATCTACTCGGAGGGGATGACCCTGGTCGGCTGCCGGGAAATGGGGGAAAAGATCCTGGCTGCCCTGGCTCAGCTGCCCGCCTCCTAGCAGGGGTCTCTCAGCCGTTGAGAGCTGGCCCCCTAGGCAAAGCGATGGCCAAGCTGGATGGGGTCGTGGACAGTGATCTTCTTCTTGTGGATAGAAATGTAGTTTTTCTTGCGCAACTCTCCCAAGAGACGGGTAATGGTGACGCGGGTTGATCCGATGGCTTCGGCAATGGCCTGGTGAGATAGCTTGAGGTCGATGGTTACGCCATTGGGGCCAGGCACCCCGAAGTCGCGGCAGAGGATCAACAAAAAGCTAACTAGGCGGGAGGCCATGTCGCGGTGGGCCAGGGTTTCAATCATCATCTCTGTCTGCAGGATACGGGAAGCCAAGCTCTTGAGCAGCAACATGGCCAGCTCAGCGTTCTCCCGTACAGACTTTTCCACCTGTTCGATGGGCAGAGAAAGCAGCTCGACGCGAGTAAAAGCTACGGCGTGATAGAAGCGGTCGGAGCGCTGCCCGGTAATGAAGGAGAGCACACCAAAAATACTGTTCTCCCGCAGGAGGGCAACGGTAATTTCTTCCCCCCTTTCGTACACCCGCGAGAGCTTAACCGCCCCTTTGACCAAAAAGTAAACCCGCTCCGCCGGATCGCCGGGGAGAAAAATGGTCTTGCCGCGTTCATAAGTCTCGATAACCGGAGGATGGCGAGATCCTCCTAGCTGCTTAAAAGCTGCAATGAGAGATTTTTCTGCGACGGCCACCACGAGATTTGTCAACCTTTCAAGGTCAGTTTATCTCTTAGGATCAACCCCTGAGGTTAACTTAGGGCACCTGGATCGAGCTGCCCACAACTCAGAGACTACCCTAAACTTAAGAGACTCTGCCTGGATATCTTTGTAGCCAGAGCTACGTTCCTTTGTTGCGACAAGGGAAGGTTGTATGGGGATCCCGCCGGCTGAGGTTGCCACCCCTTCTCGCCCTAGCCGCCAGCACTTTACGGTGCGGATGCCAGAGCCAGCCAGTCACCTCTTGGAGGTGGAGCTGCAGATTCGCGAAGTGGAACCGGAGGTGCCCCTGCGGCTGCGGCTGCCAGTGTGGACGCCGGGATCCTACCTAGTGCGGGAGCATGCCCGCCATGTACAGGAGTTTCAGGCCCTGAGCGAGCAAGGGAGCCCTTTGAACTGGCGAAAGGTTGATAAAAACACCTGGGAGGTAGACCCACCTGGGTGTTCGGCGGTTACAGTCCGCTATCGGGTCTATGCCTATGAGCTGACGGTGCGCACCAACCATCTGGATCTCACCCACGCCTATTTCAATGGGGCGGCGCTCTTTCTCTACGTGCCTGGCCGCGAGCGGGAGCCCTATACGCTGACCGTGATCCCTCCCCACCCCGACTGGCGCATTGCCACCAGCCTGCGGCCCCTGGCCTCTCCTTCCCCAGGGGATCCTAGCCCTGGCCAGTCTTTCTTTGCTGAAGACTACGACGAGCTGGTGGATAGCCCGGTGGAGGTGGGCCTGCACCAGTTGCGGTCGTTTGCGGTGGAAGGGATCCCTCACTACTTCGTGGTCTGGGGAGCGGGCACCCTAAATTTGGAGCAAGCGGTGGCCGATGCCGAGAAAATTGTCCGAACCACGGCAGCGTTTTTTGGCGGGCTGCCCTACGACCGCTACTGGTTTATTGTGCATTTGTCGGCCGGGGGATTTGGTGGCCTAGAACACAAGTACAGTGCCACCCTCAACTATTCTGGACTAGAGCTGCATCAGCCTCAGTCCTACCGCCGCTTTTTGGCGCTGCTGGCCCATGAGCTTTTCCATGCTTGGAACGTCAAGCGGCTGCGCCCTCTAGCTTTGGAGAAAATTAACTACAACCAAGAAAACTACGTGGACTGTCTGTGGTTTTGCGAGGGGGCAACCAGCTACTACGAAAATGTCATCTTGCTGCGGGCAGGGATCCTCAGCGCCGAAGATTTTTTAAAGATCCTGGCCGAGCAAATTGGCCGGCTGCAGCGCACTCCAGGTCGAGCCGTACAATCGCTGCGAGAATCCAGTTTCGATGCTTGGATCAAGCTCTACCGCCCCCACGAAAATAGCCTCAACAGCCAGGTTTCCTATTACCTCAAGGGCGCTTTAGTCTGCTGGCTGCTAGATCTGCACATTCGCCACCTTTCAGGGGGGCGGGGATCCCTGGACACGGCCATGCGGGATTTGTGGCAGCGCTTTGGCCGGTTTGAGAAAGGCTATACTTACCAAGACTTGCGAGAGGCCTTTGAGCGAGCAGCCGGTGTCGACCTTTGGCGCTTTTTTGCCGCCTACGTGGAAGGCACGGAAGAACTGGACTACGACACCTACCTCCATCCGTTTGGCCTCACCCTCAAGGCCCACTTTAGCCGCCCCAACCCTCCTCCCTACCTGGGCTTGAACTTCAACGGCGAGGGCAACCGCATCAGCGCCGTCGAGATGGGCTCCCCGGCTCAAAAAGCAGGCATCTGGGCTGGCGACGAGCTGGTGGCTTTGGATGGCCTCCGGGTAAGCGCCGCCACCTTGCCAGAGCGCCTGGCAGCCTATCAGCCCCACCAAACCATCTGTCTTAGCGTCTTCCAAGGCAATCAGTTAAAGCACTTTTGGATCCCCTTGGATCCGCCCCGCCCGGATGTGTACACCCTGGAGGCCTTGCCTGAGCTCACTCCCGCCCAGAAAGCGCTCCAACAAAGCTGGTTGGGATCCCTGCTCGGTTCTTCGGGACAAGATACGCCTCTTCTTGCCTGAGAATCTTGAAACAGGCAGGTAACCGAGTTAACCTAGGCAAAAAGTAACAATAGGGGCAAGGAGCCAATCTGATGGACCTCGTTTTGGCTTTGTTAATTGGGGTGGCTGTTGGTTTCTCATTGGGTGTTTACGTTGCCCGCCGTTACAAGGCCAATCCTAGACCAGAGGCCTGGCAGCGAGAGGTCATTAGAGAGATATCTTCATGGCTGGGCCAAGAACTCGACAAAACCTTAATCAAGTTAGGAGAAGGATTGGCAGACGAGACTTCTCAGAGGTTACAGTCTATCCAAGCTGATCTTGAAAAGTTCAGGCTGCGTCTTCTAGAAAGTTATCAAAGTTTTCTGCAGGTTTGGGGTAAGGATCTTACGCAGGCTATATCTGTCAAGCTAGCTGAACATAGTGAGCAGCTCAACAGTCAGCGAGCTATCCTAGAAAACTTAGTGAAAGAAGCTAGAGGTATCTATCAGCAACTACAGGTTGCTCTTAAAAAATCTTCCAGATTAGAGATATCCCAAGCTACAGATCAAAACTCTCAAAAAGATCAGGCTGCCATCCATAAAACAATAGAGAATAGTCTACCAGACGATGTACCGAGAGATAAGGAAAAAGTAGCTGCTTCTAACATGCTAGAAGTTGACATATCGAAGATAAAATCTTTCTTAAACTCGAAAAACATAAAGATCAGAAGCATAGATATGGAGGAAGAAGAGGAGAAGCTAGATCAAATAGCTGACCTTATGGGTAGTCAGTACTCTTTGATCAAAAGATTCTATGGAATGATTAAGTCAAGTATGAACAGCGGAAACTCTTTCTCAACAAACCTTAGAGACGAACCTCAACAAGTAATTGGCACAACTTGCCAGGTTGCCACAGAGCTATACAAGATTGCATTTTTGGAAGAGTATAGATACTTCAGAGCGCCCAGGTGTCTGCTAGTAGCAAGAGCCAGCAGATCTCCACAAGCACTGAATTTTCTCTCAGGAAACTGGCTGGAGAGATACGTTAGGAATAGGTTGATTTGCCTTGCTAAAAGGCAAACTGGGAAGATTGATTTTTCTTACATAGCAAATGCCAAAGTTACTTTGTCAAACGGAGATGATTTTGAGATGGATCTTCTCTTCCACGTTAATGATCAATTTTACTGGGTAGAGTCGAAGACAGGTGAGTACCAAGATAAAGTACAAAAGTACTCCAAGATTGCTTCTGACCTTGGTCTTCAGAGAAACCAAGCCATCATAGTTTTGACCGACGTTAGTCAAGATGCAAAAACCAGTCTATCCTCTCTCTATCATTTGTCGGTCATCAGTGTTGATGAGGTTGAGGCTACATTTGAGAGGATCTTGAAAAGTCACCTTCGAGAAGTCTGAAAGGCACCCAAGAGCATTAGCTTAAGCCACAATTTTGACAGCTTGTTCCATACACCACCAGGGATCCTCCGCAAAAGCTGGCATGGGCGTGCTGCCCGCCTTGCCCAAGATGGCCAGCCGAACTTCCCGATCCA
>NZ_JANSHR010000033.1:0-4055 GCF_047461675.1 Synechococcus sp. R70.1 | reverse complement strand
TGCTGCGCCTTACATCCCCACCTTCAAAGGCGGGGCCTTACGGCGCTTTTTGGTAAAGTTCTAACAACACCACTCTGCTCCCAGCGCAAAAGCCGGCCAGCTTTGCCAGGAGCTGCGCAGCCGCCAGTATGACCAGACCCATTCCACCAGATCTAGGAGCCCAGTTTAAACCGGTTGCAGGTGCTGTAACTGCCCCCCGTGGCTTCCGCGCTGCCGGCGTAGCCGCTGGCCTCAAGCCCTCCGGCGCCGCCGATCTGGCCCTGATTGTTTCCGACAGCGAGGCGGTAGGGGCTGGCGTTTTCACCACCAACCAGGTTAAGGCCGCCTGCGTCACCTACAACCAGAGCATCCTCGCCCAAGGCCAGCCGGTGCGGGCCATCCTCTGCACTGCCGGCCAGGCCAACGCCTGTACAGGCGAAGAGGGGGAGCGCAACAATGCCCAACTGGCCCGCTGGGTGGCAGAGCGGCTGGGGATCCCCGCCCACCAGGTGCTCACCGCCTCCACAGGGGTCATTGGACAACAACTGGAAATGACCAAAATCAAGGCGGCCCTGCCCCACCTTATCGACCGCCTCTCGCCGGCAGGAGGAGAGAGCGCTGCCCGCGCCATCCTCACCACTGATCTAGTTCCCAAGAGCACGGCTCTGGAGGCTAACATCGAGGGCTACACCCTCAGGGTAGGAGGCATCGCCAAGGGATCCGGCATGATCCACCCCAACTTGGCGACGATGCTGGCTTTCTTAACCTCCGATGCGGCTGTGGATCCCCCACTCTGGCAGCAGATCCTCAAAGAGGCTGTTGACCTCAGCTTCAACCAAATCACCGTGGATGGGGATACCAGCACCAACGACATGGTGCTGGCTCTGGCCAACGGCCAAAGTGGGATCGCCACGGTGCAAGCGGGTACAAAAGCTGCCCAAGCCCTAGCCGAGATGGTTGCCCAGGTTTGCATTCACCTAGCTAAGGCCATTGCCCGCGACGGGGAGGGAGCCACCAAGTTGCTGGAGATCCGGGTGCAGGGCGCCCCCGACGACCGGTCGGCTCGGCAGATAGCCCGTGTCATTGCCAGCTCTCCCTTGGTCAAGGCAGCAGCCTTTGGGGGCGACCCCAACTGGGGACGGGTGGCCGCCGCCGCTGGCCGAGCAGGGATCCCTTTTGACAGCCGCCTTCTGGAGATCCGGCTGGGAGATTTTCTGCTTCTAGAGAAGGGAATGCCCCTCCCCTTTGACCGCCAGGCTGCTTGCAAGTACCTCAAGGGGGATCCCGTCGTCTTTACGGTGGACCTCCACCAGGGGCCCGGTCAGGGCGTGGCCTGGGGCTGCGATCTCAGCTACGACTATGTGCGCATCAACGCCGAGTACACCACCTAGGCCGCTTGGCAAGCCCAAACTAGAAGCTGAGGCTCTCCCAGGAGACGTTGATGTCTTCCAGCAGCAGGGACTTGTTGTAGATCTCCAGGAGGATCAGCATGAAGATGCCAAACAGCACCATGAAGACTGCCATTAGAGGCGTGGTGCCCCAGCCGGGGGCTACTTTGCCGTATTCTGAGTTCAGCGGACGCAGCAGATCGCCCAGTCGGGTACGAATGGCCATAGTTCTCGCCGTAGGTTAAGAAGGAACAAAGCTGGCGGCGGATCCTCTAAAGACTCAATGCCGCAAGAACAGCCATCTTTAGATCACGCTACCAGAATCTGGCCCCACCCCTTTGCCGATAGCAATGAATCTTGACATCCCTTCTCCTTGGCCGGCACAGGATTCCGTGCATGTCGCCGCTGAGGCGCAATGTTTTGTAAACTTGTGTAATACTCTAGAGAGACTCTCTCGGGATCCCAGCGATGGAAGCTAGCCTCTCCCTCATCGTGGCTATTGTGGCCACTACTATTGTCATTACCGCCTTTGCCATCTACACCGCCTTCGGACCTCCTTCCAAGAACTTGAAGGATCCCTTCGAAATGCACGAGGATTGAAGCCCGTTGTCTTGTTGCACTGCATGGCTGCCCGGCTGCCCTCCCATCTCACCTTCCACAAGTACCAGGGGTTGGGAAACGATTTCATCTTGGTGGACAATCGCCACCAGCCCCAGCCCTGTCTGACACCAGAAGAGGCCATTGCCCTCTGCGACCGCCGCTTTGGCGTGGGGGCGGATGGGGTCATTTTCCTGCTGCCGGGGGAGGAGGGGGCTGATTTCAGCATGCGCCTGTTCAACAGCGACGGCTCGGAAGCGGAGATGTGCGGCAACGGCATCCGCTGCCTGGCTCGCTTTTTGCAGGATCTGGGGATCCCCGCCCAGGATGGCGCCTACCAGATCCACACCTTGGCAGGGCGGATTGTGCCGCGGGTGCAGCCCGATGGCTTGGTAACAGTGGACATGGGGATCCCTCGCCTTTTGGCCCAGCAGATTCCCACCACGCTAGTCGGGCCAGAGGAAAAGGTGGTGCGGCAACCGCTCCCAGTGGCCGGGCGGGAGTGGTGGGTGACGGCAGTGAGCATGGGCAACCCCCATTGCGTGGTCTTTCTGGAGGAGGAGGGATCCTTGGAGAAACTGGACTTGGAAAGGGTGGGTCCCCTGTTTGAGCATCACCCCGCCTTTCCCGAGCGCACCAACACCGAATTTGTGCAGGTACTCAGCCCTAACCGCCTGCGGCTGCGGGTTTGGGAGCGAGGGGCAGGGGCGACGCTGGCCTGTGGAACAGGGGCTTGTGCCGCCCTAGTGGCTGCCGTCTTGGAAGAGCGGGCCGAGCCCCAGGCCACGGTAGAGCTGCCGGGAGGCAACCTGGAGATTCGCTGGGATCTTGACACCCAACACGTGTGGATGACAGGGCCGGCCCTGCCCGTTTTCCGCGGCACCACTGCCGAGTGAGCGCTTTCAGGATCCCAACCCCACTAGGAGAAGGGCCAGCAAGGTGAGAATCCCGTGGGCAGGGCTCCAGCCCTGGTGCCAGATCATCAGCACTGCCAGGCCCAGACAGACCAGCCCCAGCCCTAGGCCGAGGCGTAGGAACAGAGGGGGAGCCCCCTGGTTGAGGGAGCGTTTGAGCCAAGGGAAGATCACCCCCAAGCCAAAGGCCAGCCCCACGGGGATCCAGTCCATCCAGCCCGTCCGCTCCCAGGCCAGCAGGTAGAAGCCACCCAGGCAAAGGCCAAAGCCAAAAAGCAGCACCCGCATGGCGGGATAGTCTTGCCGGTAGCTGGAGGCGCGGCTCCAAGCTCCCTCAGGCTTGCTTGGGCTCAACGGCTCGACCACAAAGCTTTCGCTCCACTCCGGCGCTGCTTCAGTTTGGCCACGGCACCAAAGGTAAACGTTGACTTTGCGCAGCCCCTGCAGCAGCGAGGCCTCTACAGCGCTGCGCACCACCTCCATTACTTGTTGTGTGTCCACCCCATCGCCGGGCAGCCGTTCCAGCAGCACGTTCAGCACCTGACCCTTCAGCTCGGCGCGGCCAAACAGCCGCAGATCGGCTAGCTTGTAGTCGAGGATTTGGTTTAGGGTCTTAAGCTGGCGGCGCATGGTCTCGGCACCCAGCCGTCTCGACTAGAACCAGTTTAGCGGTCGGGGAAGAGGCAGGGGAAAAGCGGGATCCAAGGCATTGACATTCTCCCTGCTCTAAAGGGCAGGGATTCTTTCTCAGACAGCAGGATGGCTCCTACCGGCTGAGCTACACAGAGCATGAGGCTGGAACCTCAACCCTATGGGGGATGCCATAACCCCAACTACTGGGCCTAAGCCCAGATACGTTCTGCGAAGGTTGATTGCCCCCACCCCGTCCCGATGGAACCTAAACCCGCACCCACACCTATGCCCACGGCCTTTTGGCTTGTTTCTCTTGTTGCAAGCAGGACAGGTTTGAGAGCTGTACCGCTCATCTTGGAGCACTCCTCTCATCCCCAGCCGTTCGGCCTTGTAGGTGATGTAGTGCCGGGCTTGGCCATGCACCATCTGGTGGATCTTTTGATTCGCCTTCTTGCCGTAAAAGGACTCCGTCCCGCTAACGCGAGCGGCAGACACCCTGATATTCCGAATGTCCCCAATGACAACGGTCTGGACGCCCCTTGCA
>NZ_JANSHR010000032.1:0-1291 GCF_047461675.1 Synechococcus sp. R70.1 | reverse complement strand
GGGATCCAACTGACTGACCTCAGCTTTACGGATAGCCTGCCTACAGGGTTGCTTGTTGCCAATCCGTCCAACCTCACCAATACCTGTAGCGGCACACCTAATGCGCCTCCAGGCGGGGCCCTAATCACTCTAAGCGGTGGAACACTGGCTGCCAATGCAACTTGCACAGTGACTGTTCAGGTTGTTGCTTCGGCTCCGGGTACCTATACAAATCCGCCAGTAACTCTCACCAGCGCTCAAGCTCCTGCTGTTCAAAGCGCCCCTGTTAATCTGTCAGTGAACCCGGTTACTGCTCCAACGTTCACTAAGAGCTTCAGTCCTTCCACAACCTCACCAAACGCTCCCGTAACCCTAAGATTCACCATCACCAACAACTCTGGCATCCAACTGACTGGCCTCAACTTTGCAGACAACCTGCCTACAGGGTTGTTTGTTGCCAATCCGTCCAACCTCACCAATACCTGTGGCGGCACACCTAATGCGCCTCCAGGCGGGGACCTAATCACTCTAAGCGGTGGAACACTGGCTGCCAACGCAACTTGCACAGTTACTGTTCGAGTTGTTGCTGCAGGCACAGGTACCTATACTAACCCTGCCGTAACTCTTACCAGCAACCAAGCTCCTGCGGTTCAGAGTGCCCCTACCGATCTCTCAGTGATCTCGGTTCCTGCTCCAGGGTTTAATAAGCAGTTTGTTCCTAACTCGACTAAAAACGGCAGCGTCGTAACTGTTGTCTTCACGATCACTAACAACGCGCCTGTTCCTCTCTCAGGGCTCAGTTTCATAGATCCCTTGCCATTGGGTTTACGGATCACGACACCCTCTGTTGCTACCTTAAATACTTGCGGTGGCACGCTGACAGCACCTGCTGGTGGAACCACGATTTCTCTCGCGGGCGGAAGCCTAGCCGCAGGCGCCTCCTGCGTGGTTTCTGTATCGGTCGAGCAAGCTCCGCCCCTGCCTCCACCATCATCACTACCAGAGACCTACACCAACCTACCAGTTATTCTCTTTAGCAGCGGGGCGCCGCCGGCAACTTCTGCCCCAGCCAATGTGACTTTTACGCCGTGAATTTTATTTAACTAGAGTCGGTGTAGAGCTTCTTGCTATTGACCTCAGCAAAATGGAGACAGAGGGGTCGAGCTTTGAGCGTTCTTATGCTGCTCAAGACAGCTCAAGGAAAGGAGCTGCAAGTTTAGACAGCCCTGCAAGCTGCAGGCAATTCCCAGGCACTCTGTGCCGCTGCCGCGCCACCCCCCAACACTTGCGCAGGACTTTGGAACCAGCAGAC
>NZ_JANSHR010000031.1:0-1292 GCF_047461675.1 Synechococcus sp. R70.1 | reverse complement strand
CATCGGCCCCCTGCCGGCCTCGGTAGGTGTGCAGCTCGTCAAAGACCAGAAAGCGCAGCCCTCCCATCTCGGGATTCAAAAACCGCTGATCTTCAGGACGAACCAGGAGGAGTTCTGCCATCACATAGTTGGTGAGCAGAATTTGAGGTGGATCCCGCCGTAGCTGGTCTCGTTCGTTTTCCGAAGTTTCCCCGGTGTACTTGGCAAAGCGCAGCGGAAAAGGGCGATGGTAGTTGCGCTCGTACCGCTCGCGCAGGGCTTGCAAAGACTGGTATTGGGAGTTAACCAGGGCGTTCATGGGATAGACCACCAGGGCTGTCACCTGGCCCAGGGATCCCCCCTGGCGAATCCAGTTGTCAATGATGGGCAAGAAGTAGCAAAGGCTTTTGCCAGAGCCGGTGCCGCTGGTAACGACAAAACTCTTGCCTGCTAGGGCCTTGGCAACAGCTTCCTCCTGGTGGCGGTAGAGGCGGAAGGGTCTGCCATCCTCAAAGCGGAAAATGCGGGCTGTTTCTTGGGCAATGCGCCCCGCCTCGGCCAACTCGTCAACGGTTGGACCAGATACATAACTAGGGCTGAGCTGGAGGAGGGGTTCTGGCCAGAGGTGGATCCCTTCTTCCAGAGCTTGGTCTACAAACGCCTGTGCCCGTGGGTCGGCAATGAGAAAAAAGGAGCGGACGAAATTGGCGTAGTCCTTTAGAACCCTCTCGTGCAGGTCAAAAATGGTGGCCATCGGGGCTCTCCAAAGCCATTTTGGCTAGGTTAAGCCTAGCAGGTAGCGACTGCAAGAGGATCGCCCTGAGGCTTGGGCTGGGAGATCTTAGGGAGAGGAGAGGCGTTGCTCGTGCAGATCTCCCTCCCATTTCAACTTGCCGCGTAAGTTGCGGATCTCGGCTTGCTCGTAGAGCCGAATGAGGGTGCGCAGCGCTTCGTGAATTATCTCGCGCTTGGTCTTGAGGCCGGTTAGCTGGCGAGCCCGCTCGATCAACTCGATCAGCTCGTCATCCAAGACAACGTTAGTCCGCATGGGAAGCTCCCCTGTTTACGCATAATGAAATTAGTGTTGCGCCAGCTTCTCCCATGCCTCTAGCACCAGCCGCCGCGTGCGGTATTCGCCGTATTGACGTATCTCCTTCTCCTTCAGCACGCGAAAGGTTTCGCCGGGGAAGGTGCTGGCAGCCACACGTTCGGCGTACCCTCCTGGATCGAGCGGGTCGCTCACCTCTTCCCATGGGTTGAGGATGTCTTCCAACTCACGTTCGGTCAGGTCAGCAGGGTCGAGGATGTAGCGC
>NZ_JANSHR010000030.1:0-42732 GCF_047461675.1 Synechococcus sp. R70.1 | reverse complement strand
GAAGCGTAGCTCAGCACAAAGAAATTCTTAAAAAGCCTTTGCCAACCGCAAAGCCACATTTAGAATCCGTTGCAGAAAGACCTCCCCTCTGCCTCTGAGTGGCTACTAACCCAGCTAGTGGGCAGCTAGATAGGCTGAATTCGGTAACTGAAATTACCATTGGCTGTTGGTCTTGACTTTTTAGTGCAGAGTGTTGACCTCTCTCTAGAGGCAGATCTGATTGAAGTATTTTTTCAACTGCAATGGACCCCTCAATTTCTCGATCTCGCCTCCTCTCTTCTTGTCCCGTTCGCGCCAGCGGGCCGGAGGCCTTTCCCTTGCCAGGGAGGGAGATTTCCCTGCGCATGGGGCGAGCTTTGCTGGGTCTAGCAGCGGTCACTTGGCTGTTGATGGGGCTAGGCAGTGCGACTCGAGTTATGAATGCTGGACTTGCCTGTCCAGACTGGCCTCTCTGCTATGGAGAGCTGCTGCCCACCGAGCAGATGAACCTGCAGGTGTTTCTGGAGTGGTTTCACCGCCTGGTGGCTGCCGGTGTGGGCTTGGCCACGCTGGTGCTAGTGGGGTTTGCCTGGCTGAAGCGCAAGGCCTTGCCCAATTGGCTGCCCTGGGGTCTGAGCTGGGCTTTTGTCTTGGTCGTGGCCCAAGGGATCCTGGGCGGGCTGACAGTGACGGAGCTGTTGCGTTTTGACATTGTGACAGCCCACCTGGGCACGGGCCTGCTATTTTTTGCCACGCTGCTCACCCTCGGGTTGCTTGTTTTGCCGCGCTTTGCTTCTTCCATTTGCGCTAGCGGGCCGGAGGCCTTGGAGGGGAGAGCTGCAGTTGGCTATTTGCCTTGGCTGGGTTTGGTGGCGGTGTTGCTGGTGTATGTCCAGAGTCTTTTGGGGGCCTTGGTGGCCTCGCGATGGGCTCTGCACCAGTGCTTGGCCGCGGGCGAGTTGTGTGGGGTCATGAACAGCCACTTGCTGGGAGTAGCTCCAGCCACGCTAGCGGTGGTGGGGGTGGCGGCGGCCACAAGTCGGCGGCGGGTCCCAAAGATTCTCAAGCTGCTGGGCTATGGGTCGGTGGGGCTTTTGCTCGCCCAGGTGGGGGTTGGTGTTCTCACCTATCGCTACCGGCTGCAGGTGGAGCCCTTGACGGTAGCCCACCAGATGGTTGGGGCAGCTTTGCTGGGGTGTTTGCTGGGCTTTACGGTGCTGGCCTGGCGCCTGCGCAACAGTGCCCCTAGGCAGGGAGAAGACAGGGCTGGCACTCAGCCAGGGGCCGCGGCTGTAGCAATCACTGATGAGTAGTTCCATGGCAGAGATCCTTCAAAGCTACCGCCCAGCCGCTTGCCATTCGCGCCAGCGGGCCGGAGGCCTTAACGCCACGCCAGGGGCTAGTCAGTGCCCAAGCCTAGGCCAACTTTTGCGCAGCTATAGCCAGTTGGTGAAGCCGAAGATCATCGCCTTGCTGTTGGTGACCACGGCTGGCGCCATGTGGATGGCAGGCAATACGGATCCGTTCAAGTTTGGCGTCACCCTCCTAGGGGGTGGGATGGCGGCAGCAGCAGCCAATGTCCTCAACATGGTGTACGACGCCGATATCGACCGGCTGATGGAGCGAACCTGCCACCGTCCTCTGCCTGCTGGCCGCGTTCAGGTGCGCCACGCTCTGGTGTTTGCCGGGATCCTTACCCTGGTCTCCTTCGGCTTACTGGCCTATTTCACCAACCTCCTAGCCGCTGGTCTGGCCATGGCAGGGATCCTAGTGTACGTAGGGGTCTATACCCACTGGCTGAAGCGCTCCAGCCCCCAGAACATCGTGATCGGCGGAGCTGCGGGGGCGATCCCACCTTTGGTGGGCTGGGCAGCAGCTACGGGCAAGCTGAGCTGGGCCGCCTGGGTGATGTTTGCCATCATCTTTCTGTGGACCCCGCCCCACTTCTGGGCTTTGGCGATTCTAAAGCGAGAAGACTATGCCCGCGCCGGCGTGCCCATGCTGCCGGTGGTGGCCGGAGAAGGGCCAACTGCCGCTCAAATTCTTCTCTACGCGCTGCTGGTGGTTCCGGTTAGCTTGTTGTTGGTCTACCCCTTGCACGTACTGGGATCCTTGTACCTAAGCGCGGCAGTGCTGCTGGGATCCCTTTTGGTTTGGAAAGCCATGCAGCTATTGCGGAGGCCGCAGGATCGGGAGCGGGCAGCCTCTCTCTTCACCTTTGCCAACCTCTACTTGCTGCTGTTGTGCGGCGCCATGGGCTTGGACAGGTGGTCGTTGACCCACGCCCTCTGGGAGCAAGCTCTTGCCTCTCTCCAGGGGATCTATGCCCCTCTAGTGGCGCTGGCCGGCCAGCTGGTAGAAGGGGGATCCCTGGGTTGACAACTCACCGATTACCCTAGTTGGCTCAGCCGGCAGCATTGCGGGGCTTGCGAAAAACTGTTCTATTGCCCACCCTTGTTTTGCGATACTGCTTGCTACGGGTGGGTATGTTTGAGAGCAACAGCACGATAGCGATGCAGCCTCTGGTCAAAGGGCGGCCTCAACGTCTTCGAGGCCAGCCAAGCTTAGCAGGGTTCCACCTCTCCTGGGGCCTCCTAGTCAACTTGCTCTGGGCTCTGCCTGCCCTTGCCCAAGCGGAAGTGCCTGACTCTGCCCCCTCCCTCCTCTTAGATAGCCGAGCCATCCGCACTCCCAACCTGCCTCCCACCCTCTCTGTTCCTCCCGGAGCCCGCCCTGCTACTCCCCCCCCAGTCCCGCAGGGGGCCACCAAAGCGGAAGAATTAGTGGCGCCTCAATCCCCTTTGGAGGTGCGTATTGAGCGGAGGGAGGGCCTATCTCTCCAAGAGGCGCTGGAGATTGCCGTTGCCCAAAACCCGGCAGTACAGCAAGCAAGGCTAGCCGTCAAACGGGCTGAAGCCGGCGTGGCCTTGGCGCAAGCAGCCTTTGCCCCTACCCTCTCCACGCGCGTCAACTACCAGTACAGCGAACCTCCTGCCCCCGGCAGCGGGCCCAGCCGCCCATCCCATACCCTCTCGGCCAGCGTGTTGCGGCTAGACTACACAGCCTTCGACAACGGGGCCAGGGCGCAAAACCTGAAGCTTGCTGAGGAAGCTCTGCGCGTTGCCCAACTGCAGCTCGAGCAAACCCTGCAGACAGTGAAACAAGCTGTGGCCAACGCCTACTACGACCTGCAGAGCGCTGATGCCCGCGTGGCCATTAGCCAGGCTGCGGTTGCCAGTTCTGAGGCCACCCTGCGGGATGCCCAAGCCCGCGAACGGGCCGGTGTGGGTACCCGCTTCGAGATCCTCCAGGCAGAGACTGAATTGGCCAACAACCGACAAGCCCTGCTGGCAGCCCAAAACGACCAACAACTGAGTCGTCGCCGCCTAGCCGAACTGCTGAACTTTCCCAGTCCCACCGATGTGCTGGCTGAAGAGCCTGTCGAGCCGATGGGAGAGTGGGATCTGAGCCTAGAGGAAACCATTGTTGCTGCCTTTGCCAAGCGTCAAGAGCTGGAGCGCCAGCGCCGAGAGCTGGAGCAAGCCCAAGCTCGGCTGCGCCTAGCCCAAGCTAGCAACGGTCCCCAAATTAGTTTGTTCGCCAGTCTCGACGCGGCAAACGATTTTAGGGCCGACCGCAACAGTTTCGATGTCGGCTATTCGGTTGGCGCTAACTTTAACTTGACCTGGTTTGATGGGGGAAGGGCGGAGGCCCAGGCTCGCCAAGCCGAGATCGACAGGCAGGCGGCTGTGAGCAATTTCGTTGGCACTCGGAATGAAATTCAACGCAGCGTAGAAGAGGCCTTCCTCACCCTCAGCTCTAGCCGGGAACGGATTGAGACGGCCAAAGTGGCAATCGCCTCGGCAGAAGAAAGTTTGCGGCTAGCACGGCTGCGCCTTCAGGCTGGTGTAGGCACCCAGACAGAGGTGATCAACGCCGAGGCCGCCCTCACGACTGCTCGCGGCAATCTTGCCAATGCGGTGATTGCCTACAACCGTGCTCTGACCCAGCTGCGGCGGGCCATCGGCAGCCTCTAGGGATCCCTAGAGCTTGCGGGAGTAGTACTCAACTACCAACAGCTCGTTGACGGGCGCGCAGATTTGCTCGCGCGAAGGCAGATCCTTAATGCGGCCGCGCAGCTTCTCCTTGTCAAACTCCAAGTAATCCGGCAAAAACAGCCCTGGGTACTCGGCGTAGGCAGCCACTAGCCTGCGGGAGGACTCCTTGTTCCTAACTGTAATCACATCGCCCACCTTGCACTCATAGCTGGGAATGGTTACCTTGCGGCCGTTAACTTCAATGTGGCCGTGGGTCACCAACTGCCGCGCCGCCGGAATCGTCGGGGCCATGCCAAGGCGAAACACAATGCAGTCCAGACGCATCTCTAGAAGCTGCAGCAGAGCTAGCCCCGTAGATCCCTTGGAGCGGCGTGCCTTGCGCATGTAGCGGATCATCTGCCGCTCGCTCACCCCGTAGTTAAAGCGGACTTTTTGCTTTTCTTCTAGGCGGATGGCGTATTCAGACTTTTTCTTGCGCTCCGCCCCATGCACACCTGGGGGGTTGGTGTTTTTGGGGCGCTTGCGAGTCAGGCCAGGCAGGTCAAGCCCTCCGAAGCGGCGAATGATCCTCAAGCGGGGTCCTGTGTAGCGAGACATGCAGGCTTTCTCCAAAAGCAGCAGATAAATAAGTGGGACGCCAAAAAATTGGCGATCTCCTATGTTAAGCTCTCAGCCCCTTTTTAGGGCAAGGGAGCCGCTGCCATCAGTCGCGGCGAAGCTTCAATTGGGTGCGGATGAAGGCGCGATCCTCGCTGAGCAGGCCGTTGAGGGTGCGCCGCTCCCCCAAGATGGGATCCGGATCCAAGCCAATGGCCTCTAGATCTGCCACCACCATCAGCTCCACCAGTTGGGCAAAGGTTACCTTGGGCTGCCACCCCAGCACCCGCTTGGCCTTGGAGGCGTCCCCTAAGAGCAGATCCACTTCTGTTGGGCGGTAGTAGCGGGGATCGATCTCAATGAGCACGCGATCCTTGTAGACTCCCTGTTCTTCCAGTCCGGATCCCCGCCAGGTAATGGGCATGCCCACCAAAGCAAAAGCCCGTTCTGCAAACTCCCGCACGCTGTGGGTTTCGCCAGTAGCCAGCACGTAGTCGTCTGGCTGGGGCTGCTGCAGCATCATCCACATTCCCTCGACGTAGTCTTTGGCGTAGCCCCAGTCCCGCTTGGCATCCAGGTTGCCTAGATAAAGCTTGTCCTGCTTGCCGGCCACAATACGGCTGACGGCACGAGTGATCTTGCGGGTAACAAAGGTCTCGCCTCGCCGCGGGCTTTCGTGGTTAAACAAAATGCCGTTGCAAGCGAAGAGGTTGTAGGCTTCGCGGTAGTTGACCGTCTGCCAGTAGGCGTAGACCTTAGCACAGGCGTAGGGGCTGCGGGGATAGAAGGGGGTGGTCTCTTTTTGCGGGATCTCCTGCACCAGACCAAACATCTCCGAGGAGCCGGCCTGGTAAAACTTCACCCGGATCCCAGTGCGCTGTTGGTAGTCGCGGATGGCCTCCAGGAGGCGTAGGGTGCCCATGGCTACTGAATCAACAGTATATTCCGGGGCATCGAAACTCACCCGCACGTGGGATTGGGCCCCCAGGTTGTACACCTCCGTCGGCTGCACCTGCTCCAAGATCCTGCGCAGGGTGGTGCCATCGGTGAGATCCCCGTAGTGGAGAAACAGCCTAGCCGTGGGATCGTGGGCATCCACGTAGAGGTGGTCAATACGGTCGGTATTGAAGGTGCTGGCCCGGCGGATAATGCCGTGGACTTCGTAGCCTTTTTGCAACAACAGCTCGGCCAGGTAAGAGCCATCCTGGCCAGTAATGCCAGTAATCAAGGCACGTTGGGTCATGGGGTTAGCACCCGTAGGACAGCAAATTGCCCAGCTCAAAACCTAGAGCTGCAGCTCCTAAGGCAAAAATTATAAGGCACGCCTTCTGTAGGGGAACTAACGCCTAGGAAGAGCCAAGCTGACGCTCTTTAACCTGCTGCAGGGCTGGGCTCAGGGCCACCGGCCACGGATCCGGCTGGCGCAGTTGCCGCACCCCTGGCGGTAAGCGCAGCACCGAGGCGCGGCTAGTGCGGGCGATGGCTTCTAGATCAGGCAGAGGCTCCAGCAGCACGCCCCGGCGCATGATCTGGCGCAGCAGCGGTTCGTAGCCAGGGGGTGAGGTCTCGTCAGCGTGGCCGAGCAAGTCTCCCTCTGGGCCGCGGAAGATTTGCTTACGTCCTGGCAGGGTGGCTTTGGCAAAGGAGGCCTTAGCCACGGGAATCCCGTTGATCTCCACCAATTTGTACACTCCGTTCACCCCCTCGCCGGTAACCAGGCGGGTGCCAACCCCATAGCCGCTAATCGGTGCCTGGGAGCGGTGCAACCGCTCGATCTCGTATTCATCCAGATCGCCACTGACAAACACCGGCGCCCCCTGGGGCAGGATGGCCTTGACCTGGCGGGAGAGGGCTTCCAGATCGCCAGAGTCGATACGCACGCCACCAATTTCGCCTCGGGATCCCAGTTGATCCGGCTGGGTGGCTGCAAAGAGCTGGGCGGCGGTGCGCGCCCCTTGGATGGGATCGTAGGTGTCGATCAGCAGAACCGCTTGGGGAAAGTAGCGCCGGAAAGCTTGAAAAGCACGGGTCTCATCCCCCGAGAGGGCGGCAATGGCCATCACGAGAGAATGGGCCATTGTGCCCGCTGGCTTGCGTCTCAATTTCAGGGCTGCCAAGACATTGGAGGTGGCATTGAACCCCGCCGCCAGAGCTGCCCGCGCTGCCCACAGGCCTGCTTGGGGGCTGAAGGCCCGCCGTGTGCCAAACTCCAACAAAATGGCCTCATCTCCAGCAGCATCGCGCATGCGGGCCGCCTTGGTGGCAATCAGGGTTTGGTAGTTGAAGGTCGTCAGCAGATAGGTTTCCACCAGTTGCGCTTGCCAGAGAGGAGCCTCCACCCGCAGCAGGGGCTCGTTGGCAAAGACGGCTGTTCCCTCGGGTACCGCCCACACATCCCCCTCAAAGCGGCAGCTAGCCAGCAGCTCCCAAAAGCGTTGCGGTGCCTCGGCAAAAATGCCCGTCTCCCGCAGCGCCTGCAGGGCTTCCGGCGGAAAGTGCAACTGCTGTAGGTATTCCACCGCTTGGGCTAGCCCCATGGCGATGAGGTAGCCATAGTCCGTGGGCAAGCGCCGCACAAATAGCTCAAAGGCCGCTGGCTGATTCTCCAGGCCCTCCCCCACGTAGCAGGCGGCCATGGTGAACTGGTAGAGATCTGTCAGCAGGCCATAGTCTTGAGGCTGTAGGGAGGAAAAGTCTGGGCTGACCATGGAACCCTCAAGCAAGCCAGGGAGGCAGCATGCGAAGATCGGTTGCCCAAGTTGGAGCTACCATGGTAGCAAGTTCAGCCTGCCAGGGATCCCTAGAAACGGGAAGCGCCATGGACACCTCTGCTCCGCAGTTGACAACTCCGGTGCCGCCACCTCTGCCTCTCCCCTCCCACTTTGATCCTGAGCGGGTGGGGGAAATTTGGCGGGTGTCCTACCAACAGCGGGCGCTGGAGGCGGAGCAGTGGGCCCGGGAGTACCGCATCCCACCAGCGGCAGCAGATCGAGTACGGGTGGGCCTGTTGCTGATTGATGTGCAAAACACCTTCTGCATTCCTGGCTTTGAGCTGTTTGTGGGGGGGCCCAGCGGCCTGGGGGCCGTGGAGGACAATCGCCGCCTGTGCGAGTTTATCTATCGCAACCTGGCCCACATCACTCAGATCGTGGCCACCTTGGACACCCACACCGCTATGCAGATCTTCCACCCCATCTTTTGGGTGGATGCCCAGGGATCCCACCCCGAGCCAGCTACAGCCATCTCGGCAGATGAGATCCGCTCGGGCCGCTGGCAAGTCAACCCTGCCATGGCCGCCAACCTCACCCAGGGGGATCTGAGGCGGCTGCAGGTCTACGCCCTCCACTATGCTGAGCAACTGGAGAAAGGGGGAAAATATCCCCTCATGGTCTGGCCCTACCATTCCATGCTTGGCGGGATTGGCCATGCGCTGGTGCCGGCAGTAGAAGAGGCAATCTTTTTCCACGCCATTGCCCGCTGCAGCCAGCCCCGCTTAGAGCTCAAGGGATCCAACCCTTTGACGGAAAATTACTCTGCCCTCAGCCCGGAGGTCTTGACAGGGCCGGAGGGGGATCCCATCGATGAGAAAAATGCATCCCTTATCCGCCACCTCCTGGAATTTGACGCCCTGATTGTCGCTGGCCAAGCCAAAAGCCACTGCGTCGCCTGGACGGTGAGCGACTTGCTGCAGGAGATCCAAGCTAGGGATCCCAGCCTGGCCAAGAAGGTCTACCTTCTGGAAGATTGCACCTCGCCGGTAGTGATCCCTGGCTTGGTCGATTTTAGTGAACAGGCGGAGGCAGCCTTTGCCCGCTTTGCTGCAGCGGGGATGCGGCGAGTGCGCTCTACCGAGCCCCTCTGGAGTTGGCCTGACTTTCCCCGGCCTCTTTAGGATGCGGCAGGACAGCCTGTACGATCGCGTCGGCGGTGATCCCCGCCCCGAAGCTAGTTCCCTGCGCCCCCCCACTGGCGCTCGCGACTTCCTACCGCGGGAGGTCCAGCGGCGGGAAAGGCTGGAGGCGCAGCTAACTCAGGTTTTTCGCCGCTACGGCTATCAACGCATCATCACGCCCACCCTGGAGCGGCTGGAGACGCTACTGGCTGGAGGATCCATCCGCGGCGAGGCCGTGCTGCAACTGCGGGATGGGGAAGGAACGATGCTGGGGCTGCGCCCTGAGTTTACCGCTTCCATTGTGCGGGCGGCGGCTACTCGGCTGGCGGGCGGGCCCCTGCCCCTGCGGCTTTACTATCACGGCAACGTCTTCCGCAATAGCCGGCGGGAGGAGGGATCCTACACTAGCCAAGAGTTTTTCCAGTCTGGAGTGGAGCTCATCGGTGCAGGCGGGTGGCTAGCAGATGCCGAGATCTTGCTGCTTTTGGCCGATTGCGTGCGCGCTGTCGGCCTCAGCAACTGGACGTTACTTTTGGGAGATGTGGGCTTGACCGAGAGCCTGCTCAACCCTGTTGCTCCCAAGGCCCAGGCGGCAGTGCGCCGCGCCATAGCCCAGCTTGACTACGTCTACCTGGAGTCCGCCCCTTTGCCAGAAGCAGCCCGCCAAATTGGCTTGCAGATTCTGGGGCTGCGCGGCCAGCCTGACCAGGTTCTACCTCAGCTTGCCCAGCTTCCGGTGCCGTCGGAGCGGCTGCGGGATCTGCGGCAGTTGTGCCAGATCCTAGAAGCCCATCAGGTGCGGGTGGTGCTGGATCTTAGCTTGCTGCAGACTCTAGCCTACTACACCGGCATTGTCTTCCAGGCAGTGGTGGGGGGAGAGGTCATCGCCCTGGGCGGGCGCTACGACCGGCTCTATGCCCTCTATAGCCCGCAGCAACTCGAGCAGCCAGGGATTGGTTTTACCCTCCTGCCGGATACCCTGCTGCGGCTTTTGCCCCCCGATGCTCAGGCCGAGGCCGCGACCTGCAAGCGGTTGGTGGTGCCGCTGGTGCCGGCAGGGATCCCGGCAGCCCTAGCCTTGGCTGCCCGCTGGCGGGAGTCAGAGGCGGTGGAGCTGGAGTTGCTGGATCGGACGCCCGAAGAGATCGAGGCCTACGCCCGCCAGTGCCGGATCCCCGAGATTGCCTGGGTGCAGGCTGATGGCAGCTACCACATCTCCCACGTGGACTAAATATCCAGAGCCGCCAGATCCAACTGGCCGCTGTGGGCTTCAATAAATTCCCGCCTGGGGCCGACGGCATCGCCCATCAAGATGGTGAAGATGCGATCCGCCTCGGCGGCATCCTCGATGGTGATTTGCTTGAGGACGCGCGTTGCCGGGTTCATGGTGGTTTCCCAGAGCTGCTCCGGCATCATTTCCCCCAAGCCCTTGAAGCGCTGGATGGTGTACTTGGCGTTGGCCGGCAGGCTGCGCAGAACTTGCTCCTTTTCCGCCTCGTTGTAGCAGTAGCGCACATTGTTGCGGCCCCACTCAATCTTGTAGAGGGGCGGACAGGCAATGTAGACGTAGCCCTGCTCCAAGAGCGCCTTCTGATAGCGGTAAAAGAAGGTAAGCAGCAGGGTGCGAATGTGGCTGCCGTCCACGTCGGCGTCGGTCATGAGGATGATGCGGTGGTAGCGCAGCTGGCTGGGATCAAACTCTTCCCCCTTGACCCCCAAGCCCAGCGCCGTGATCATGGCCTGAATCTCAGCGTTTTTGTAGATCTTGGCGGGATCGGCCTTCTCGATGTTGAGGATCTTGCCGCGCAAGGGCAGCACTGCCTGGAACTGGCGATCCCGGCCCTGCTTGGCGCTGCCTCCTGCCGAGTCGCCCTCGACCAAATACACCTCCGACTCTGCGGGGTCGCGGCAACTGCAGTCGGCCAGTTTCCCCGGCAGCGTGGAGGACTCCAAAGCCGACTTGCGGCGCACCAATTCCCGGGCCCGGCGGGCCGCCTCGGCGGCGTTGAAGGACTGGATGGCCTTGTCGACAATCCCCCTAGCCACGTTGGGGTTGAACTCGAGGTACTCCGTGAGGGCCTCCGAGACAATGGTCTGGACAATGCCCCGCACCTCGGTGTTGCCCAACTTGGTTTTGGTCTGCCCCTCAAACTCGGGGTTGGGCACCTTGACCGAGACAATGGCCGTCAACCCCTCCCGCACGTTTTCGCCCGCCAGGTTGGGATCAGAATCTTTGAGTTTGTTGAGCTTGCGGGCTTGGCTGTTGATGGTGAGGGTGAGGGCAGTCTTCAATCCCTCCAGGTGGGTGCCCCCTTCGGTGGTGCGGATGTTGTTGGCAAAGCCAATGACCGTATCGGTGTAGACATCTCCACACCACTGCAGGGCGGCTTCTACCTCAACCCCATCCCGCTCCCCGTGGATGTAGATAACGTCGGCGTGGAGGGGGGTTTTCTCGTGGTTAATAAAAGCCACGTATTCCTTAATGCCACCCGTAAATTGATAAACTTCGCAGCGGACGGGATCCCGCCGCAGATCGCTGAAGGTAATCTTCAAGCCGGCGTTGAGATAGGCCAGCTCCCGAAAACGGCTGGCTAGCAGATCGTAGTCAAACTCCCGCTCGGGGAAAATCAGGGCATCTGGCTTAAAGCGTACCTCTGTGCCTCGCTGGTGAGATCCCGGAGGCTGCGGCTCAGCCTTTAGGGATCCCACGACTGCCCCCCGCTCAAAGCGCTGAAAGTAAACCTTGCCATCTCTCCAGACTCTGGCCTCTAGCCACTCCGAGAGGGCATTTACTACTGAGACGCCAACGCCGTGCAGCCCCCCGGAGACTTTGTAGCCGCCTCCCCCAAACTTGCCGCCGGCATGCAACACGGTCATGACCGTCACTAGCGCCGGCTGCCCTGTTTTTGGGTGGATGTCTACCGGGATGCCGCGGCCATTGTCCAGCACCGCCACTGAACCGTCGGGGTAGAGGGTAACCTGGATCTCGTTGCAGTAGCCGGCCAGGGCCTCGTCGACCGAGTTGTCCACCACCTCATGCACCAAGTGGTGCAATCCCTTTGGCCCCGTGGAGCCAATGTACATACCAGGCCGCCTGCGCACAGCCTCCAAGCCCTCTAGAACTTGGATCTGCTCCGCACCGTAGTTTTCTGTCATTGCAATCGCAGCCTCGCTAGCACAAGCCCGGAAAAATTGACTCTTGAGGCCAGAGAAGAGGCCATTACCCAAAACACTGCCGCCATGATAGCACAAAAGCCTAGAAGGGCAAAACAGCGGCCTTCGAGGGCCGACTTAGCCAGGGGGTGCAGGAGGGCTAGCTTCTTGGCCGAGAAAGCTCTCCACCAGGCCCGGTGGCGGCTGCACCTGCAGTTGGCCTTTTTCCAGATCCACCACTGGCACCAGAGCTTTCACGAAGGGGATCAACACCTGCCGCTTGTCGGGAGTAGAGACCTCCAAGACATCTTGGCCACCAGCCCAGATGGCCGAAACATGCCCCAGCAGCCGCCCTTGATGGTAGACGGCTAGACCAATGAGATCGCGGTAGTGGTACTCCTCCGGCCCCAGGGAGGGGCGCTGGGAAGCAGGCACCAGCACCTTAGCGCCCACCCAAGCCTCTGCCGCTGTGCGATCCGGGATCCCTTCTAGCCGCACCAAGTACAGGCCCTTGTTCGGAAAAAACCGCCCCTCAACTAGAGAATGCAGGAGGGGCTCGGGGTCGCTATCCCGCTGCAGCCAGCGGGGCCCTGGCTGGGTGAAGCGCTCCGGAAAATCCGACCAACACTTAACTCGCAGCCAGCCCCGTAGACCGTGGGCCGCCACCACCTGTCCCACCAGCAGCCAAGCGCGATCCCTAGACATGGCGCTAACCCAAGCCAGGTCGCCACAAGAATACTAATCCTGGACGCAGACGACCTGCTGCGTCTGGGCAGATTGCTCAGCAGCTTCGGCCACAGCAAGGGCGTGGAGCATTTTCTCCGTATCCACGTAAAGAGGGCTGCCCTGCCGTAGGTGATCCAACACCAGGCGGGTATCTTGCTCAAACAGGCCGCGGCGGGAGCCGGTCTCCAGGGGGTGGGCGCTGCCGGGACGCAACAGCGTCGCCTCTTCGCCGTTGATTAACAGGCCCCCGCGCTGGCCATGGAACTCCAGTAGGCGCTGGGAACACCACAGCGAATCCCCTTTGCCGTAGGTCAACACCGCCAGCAGCCCGTTGGCAAAACTCAGTTGGGCCGTGCAGTAGCAACTGCTGTAGCGGTGGGGCAGGTCTGGACCGTCGTAGCGCAGTTGACAGCTCACCCGCTCTACTTTCCCCAACAGGTCCACCAGGCGGTGGATGCGGGAGACAGCCCCCGTGAGAGGAAAGCCGAAGAGGTCGGGCCGATAAGTCCAGCGGTCAGGGGCAGGGTGGGTGGCAGTGAGGGTAATGTAGCGAACGGCAAACAACTTGCCCAGCCCTGCCAGCTCCCGTCTCAGCAACTGGTGAACGCCGCTGAGGAGCTCGATGTGCTCCACATGCAACAGCAACCGCCGTTCCGCGGCCAATTGCACCAGCGAACGAGCTTCGGCAGCGCTGAAGGCCAGGGGATATTCCACAACGGTGTGGATCCCGGCTTCCAGGGCGGCACGGGCGATGGCCGCATGATCCCGATTGATGGTGCTGACAAACACCAAATCCAGCCGCTGCTCGCAAAACAGGGAAGACCAGTCGGAATAGGCAAGAGCCCCAAACTCAGCAGCAAAGGCGGCACTTCGCTGGGGCGTTCGGCCAGCAACAGCCACAATTTGCACCTGCTCATCTTTGCGCAAGGCCTCTGCCCGTGAGCGAGCTGCGTAGCCAGTGCCGATGATCCCCACCCGCAAGGTCTGTCTCCTCTCGTAGCCTGTTGCTGTCTGTAGCATCCCATGGAGCCCCACACCAGGGATCTTGCCCTCTCCAGCTTGTCCGGGAAGATCCCTGCTCCCCCGCCAAAGCTCTAGCCCCTTAGCTTCCAAACACGCTGACAATGCGGCGCATCGCCTCCTCCACGTTGGCGCGGCTGTTAAAAGCCGACAGGCGCAGATAGCCCTCGCCAGCGCTGCCAAAGCCAGATCCGGGGGTGCCCACCACATGGCAGGTGTGCAGCAGCTTGTCGAAAAACTCCCAGCTACTTAGCCCGTCGGGGGCTTTTACCCAAACGTAGGGAGCGTTGACGCCGCCGTAGGCCTGGAGGCCGGCTTTGGCCAACTGCTCACGAATGATGCGGGCATTCTCCAGGTAAAACTGCACCAGAGCCCGCACCTGCGCCTGCCCCTCCTCAGAGTAGACAGCCTCGGCCCCTCGCTGCACAATGTAGGCCACACCGTTGAACTTGGTGGACTGGCGGCGATACCACAGGCTCCACAGATCCACCCAGGAGCCGTCGGCAGCTTGGCCTCGCAGCGACTTGGGCACCACCGTAAAGGCGCAGCGGGTGCCGGTAAAGCCAGCCGTTTTGGAGAAGGAGCGGAACTCGATGGCACATTCCCTGGCCCCTGGGATCTCGTAGATGGAGTGCGGGATCCCGGGCTCGGTAATGTAGGCCTCGTAGGCGGCATCAAAGAGGATGAGCGAGTTGTGGGCGCGGGCATAGTCCACCCAGGCCTGCAGATGCTCCCGCGTGGCCACGGCGCCGGTGGGGTTGTTGGGAAAGCAGAGGTAGATGACGTCCACCTTTTGCTCGGGCAGGCTGGCGGTGAAGTGGTTTTCCGCCGTCAGCGGCAGATAGACCAGGCCCTCGTATTCGCCCCGCTCGTTGGCTGGCCCCGTATGGCCCGCCATCACATTGGTGTCCACGTAAACCGGATAGACAGGATCCGTGATGGCAATGGTGTTGTCGTGGCCGAGAATGTCCAGAATGTTGCCGCAGTCGCACTTGGAGCCATCGGAGATGAAGATCTCGGAAGCGTCGATGTCGCAGCCGCGGGCCTGAAAGTCGTGCTGGGCAATGGCCTGGCGCAGCCACTCGTAGCCCTGTTCCGGTCCATAGCCGCGGAAGGTAGCCCGATCCCCCATCTCCTCCACGGCCCGGATCATGGCGGCTCGACAGGCTGCCGGCAGCGGCTCGGTGACATCGCCAATGCCCATCTTGATGATCTGAGCTTCGGGATGGGCGGCGGCGAAGGCCTGCACGCGCCGGGCAATCTCGGGAAAGAGATAGCCAGCCTTGAGCTTGAGGAAATGGTCGTTGATCCTGGCCATAGGAGTTGAGCGCTGCAAAGAACCGTCGGCCCTCCAGTGTAGCCGAAGCCAATTCCCCGCTGCTTCACCGGCTCACAGCCCCAGCCTCTCCAGGCTGAAGGCGCCCACTGGTGAAGTCAGTTGAAACTCTCCCCGCTCCTGCGTCAGGCCCACCGGGCGACTGGGGAAGGCCACCAGGATCCCTTCCAGGCGCAGTGACCCCGCCAGGGGATCGTAGGCCAAGCGCAGCTCTAAATCCCGCAGGTCGCGGCGTACCTCAAGGCGGCGGATCCCTGCCTCCGTCAGGCCCAGGCGGAGCCGCCAGTGGTTTTGCCACTGCGTGCCGAGGGTGGCATCCAGGTCAAGGCCGTAGGTGGAAATTCCTCCCGACCGGGGATCGTAAACTGCCTGCAGCGCGTAGCTAATCCCCGGCTCATAGCTGTCTAGACCCGAGCGTTGATCCCGGTTGAAGGTGGTGCTGCTGCGCCCCCGGTACTCCAGCCGAATGGGTTGCCATTGCCCCTTGTTGAGGTCGTAGGAAGTTTGCACCTGGACGTTGAACAGCTCGGGCACGGTGTTCCAGGTAAAGTTGGCGTTGAGGGTATCCCACCTTTGGGCGACGAAGTCATAGCCAAGGGTGGTGTCAAAGCGCAGCAGGTTCCTCACTTGCGCCTGCAGCTCCTGCAGGTTACGGGAGGCAATTGCTTCCAAGTCCTCCGGCGTGTCGTCGGGAAAAGTCAGGGCTATGGGCAGCTCGCCGGGCAGGTCATCTTCAAAGGCAAGGTAGCCGGGAGGCACGTTGGGCAGGAAATTGCGTGGGGTGAAGAAGCTAATGCTGGCGTTGAGGCGATCTACATCTTGGGGGCTGGCGGAAAGGGTTTGAAAAGGAGCGGAGTTGTTGCCGTAGAAGGTGCGGCTGTAGCGCAGGTCGATGGTGTTCCATTCAGCAGGCTTGAAGCTAAGGCGGGGGTTGAGGCTGACGGTGGACTCCTGGTTGGGAGTGGAGTATAGGACTTGAGTGTAATCGATGGAACCCGGTATGAAGGTGATCCAAGGAGCCGGTTGAATGTCGTTGAACTGAAGGCTGGAGCGCAGCTCGTAGCGATTGAAAAAGTTGAGGCCAGATCCCCCTTCTCGATTCGGCTGTTGCTCTTGGGTCAGGGTAAGGGCGCTGCTGAGGAAGATATCGGGACTGAGGCGGAGGAGATCGGGGTTGAAGGCCAGCTCGAAATTGCGGCGCGGCTCGGTGTCGCCATTGGAGCTGCTGTAGGCGCGGTAGGCCAGGCGGTAGGTGCCACCCCAGCCAGGGGGGGTGAGCTGGGTGCCCAGCGTCAGCCGTGCGTCGGCAAAATCTGGCCCGTCTTTGACGCTTACCCGCTGGTTGTAGTCCAAGCGCAGATCCGACTGCAGCCAAGGCACGCCCCCATAGCGCTGCAGGTGACTGAGGGTGAGGGGAAAGGTGTAGGTGCCGTTCTCCTGGGATCCGCTGCGGTTGATGTTGAGGGTGGTGGTCGAGAGATCCCCCTGGAAGGTGGCATTGAGGCGGAGATCGGCATTGTCGTTGCGCCCGCCGGCAGGGCGGTAGGTGTTGTCCAGGTTGAGGTTAAGCTGTCCCCGCAGTTGGCCTTCTTGGCCGAAGAGGTTGGCGGCGTAGAAGTCGAAATTGTGGTCAAGGCGGAGGCGGCCGGAAAAGCGCTGCTCGTCGGCCTCGGTTACCAGGTAAAACTGGGCCCGCCCATAGTTGACGCTGTCGGGGATGGGGAGGATGTAGTCGTGGACAAAGCCAAGGCCCAGGCCTTTCTTCTGCAAGACATCCAGCCGCAGGCCGCCAAAGTTGTACTCGTTGAAGCGGTAGGCCCAACTGGACTTGACAAACACTCCTTCCGCCTTGCTCCGCCCTGGCAGCACCCACTGGTGATCTCGCAGGCTGTAAATGAAAAGGGGCAGGTAGGCAATCTGCAGCCCCGCCCGCAGTTCGCCCTCCTTGCTCAGCTCGCCGCCAGCAAAGACGCGGGCATTGTAAACGATAACCTGGTTGTCGGGAAACACCTCCACCCGATCCCCTTGCACGTAGTGGGTGATGGGCGGCTCTGGTGAGGTGGTGAGGGTTGCCTTCTCAAGGAAGATCTGATCCCCCAACAGGGCGGTGGTCTTTTGGCTGCGCACAAAGATCTTGGTGCCCGGCTCCTCCCCAGGCAGGATCACCAGCGAGTTTTCAAATTGAGCCCTGCGACCGGGAATATCCAAGTCCAGGTTTTGCCCTTCAATTTGCCGGATCCCGCGCCCCTGCGGCCCAGGAGGCCACTCCATGCGAAAAGGGCCCTCGCTGCGCAGGCGCCGTTCCCGCCGGTAAAACACCAGCCGCTCGCCGCTGATGCGGGTGCCGTCAGCCAGCTGGATCTGGGCGTTCCCCTCGGCAATACCCACATCTTGTTCAGCAAGGTAGCTGAGCACATCCCCGCTGACATTGACTTGATCCGGGTCAAGAGGGATCTGCCGTTGGACAGTGGTGGCCAGTTGCTGGCGAATTTGGGATCCCTGGCCGGCAGGCGGAGCAGCTTCTGGGCTTAGGTCCCGCAGCAGGGGGAACCGCTCCAACAACTGGGGAGCTAGGAGGGATCCGGCAGTGGGGGTGAATACCTCCGTCCCGCTTTGAGCTGTTCTCTGAGGGCTAGTATTCAAGTTCCCACCGGCTGGCGAGGTCAATGCCGTCTTTTGCCCTTGAGCAGTGGCCAGGCCCTCGACAGGGGAGAAGCCCCTTGCTTCGTTGGGCTGCTCTTCTACCTGCAAGTCAGCAGCTCGGGAAGTTATAGGCCAAAAGGAGCGAAGGGAGTCCAGAGTAGGAATAGCTGTAGTAGGCCGGGAAGACGGTGTTGCCTGGGCCTGTTGCGCCTGCTGCCGTGCATGGGCTGCTGCCCCCTCGGCCAAGAGCCGCTGCAGCCGCTGCCGGCTGAGCTCTTCTGGCGTGAGGGCCTTTTCAGGAGGGGTGCTAGACGGCGGGGAGGATGGAGCGATGGGATCCCCCAACAGGCTGGCGCCGGTGGGAGCAACCGGTTCTGGGCTGGCAGCTCGGTGAGCCAGTTGTAGCTGCTGGGCCGAGGTTTGCGCTGCCCAAAAGCGCTGATAGCCCTCTAGGTTGGTAGGCAGGGGATCCGGCTGGGCAAAGACCGCCCTCCCCGTTCCCACCCACAGGGAGCTGCCCCAGCAAAGGGCTAGCCACCTTGCCCATGGGCTGAAGCCCTGCGAGAAGCTACCAGATCTCACCGCAAAAACCGCCACAGCAGACCGAGGCCCACCCCACCGAAAATCATGTTCGGCAGCCAGGCAGCTAGCCAGGGATCGACGTACCCAACTCGACCCATCGCACGTCCCAGGCTCATCAGTACATAGTAAACAAACACCAGAACAATCGCTAGCGCCACACTGCCGTAGCGGCCAGTCTGCCGCACCGTCTGCAAGCCCAGGGGCGCCGCTACCAAGATGGCAAAAAAGCTGGCCAGAGGAATGGCGAACTTGAGGTGGTATTCCGTCAGGCAGCGGGCCACATCGGCAGCAGGACGTTGCTCCTTCCGGTATCGCTGACATTGCTCCCACAGCTCTGCTGCCCGTTGCTCCTGGGGCACTCTTTCGGCATACACCAGGCCCACCAACTGGTTGACAATGTTGAGCTCCATCTCTGCCACGTGGCCTTCGTAGTAGGTGCGCCCCTGCTCGTCATAGCGACGGATCACCACCCCTTGCAAATGCCACACCTGGCCCACCCGTTGGGCCCTTTGGGCTGAGATCACTTGCGGGTAGCGCAGATGGCCCGTCTCAGCCTTGCGATCCAAAATCAACAAGTCCTGCATCAAGCCTGTCTTTGGGTCCATCGAGCCAACGTGAAACCAGAGGTCGCTGTCCACCCGGACCACCTCTCCGGGGTTGAAGGGAAGAGCATCCTGGGCCAGGATGAGGTTGGTGTTGAGGGTCTTCACCTTTTGGTTGGTCTGGGGCACAATCACCTCATGGGTAAAGAGCGCTAGGCCGCTAATCAGCAGGCCAATGCCGAGCAGGGGAATTAACACTTTGCGGTAGGGGATCCCAGCCGCCCGCAGCGCCGTCATCTCGCTATCAGCTCCCATCCTGCCCAGGGTAAGCAGGGTGGCAAAGAGGGCAGCAATGGGAAAGGTAACCACCAAAATAGCGGGCAAGTTGAGGAGGAGAATGTGCAAAATTGTTAGAGGAGGAGCTCCTTTTTTCACCAGCAAATCGGCATAGATAAAAAGCTGGTTGCCCAGCATCATCACTGCGCCCCCCGCCACTCCCAGGAAGAAGGGGCGGATCATCTCCTTAAAAAGATAAAACTCCAAAAAAAAGCCTCCAAGCCTCAGGGATCCCCAAAAGCTCCCCTCCCCCGCAGTAGCTTTGCGCCGTTTACCCTTGGTCAATTGGGTGGACATTTGCCTTGACCACCTCAGACTGGAGTGCAACTTTGGCCGCCCCAGCCGGCATAGACGACGGAAGGCAAGAGCTGGATCCCTTCAGAGGGCATCGGTGAGGCGAAATTGAACCATCCCCTGCCGCTCTCCGTCCCCTTCGACGGTGTACTCATCCTGCTTTATATTCAGGGTGACCAGCTTGCCGCTGAGGCGGTTGGCGCCTCGGCACAGGTGATCCAGAGCATCGCGGCCGGGCAGCCCCTCGGTCGTTTTGCGGGGAATTGGATTGAGCTCGCCGCGATCGCAAAGCAGAACAGGAGCCCGCTCAGCGGTAATTCTGAAAATCTGCTCTTGGTCGGAGTACTCCGCCCGATCCCCTTCGACAGCGCGGTTGGCTTGCACAATGACCACCTGACCAAAGAAACGGGCGTTGCCGCTGGCTTGCTCAATTTCCACGTGGTTGGCGTAGATCACCGTCGGTTGATCCACATCCGCTTGAGTCTGGGGGTTTTGGAGGCGCCGCGCCAGCCAGTCTCCCTCGATCTGCTCGATCACCACCTCTCCCCGCAGCTCCACCTTCTCAGGGGTGATGATGGCCTGGTTGGCCTTGGCTTTCCGCCCCCGCTGGATAAACTCGACGGCCCCACTGAACTCCGAGGTGCCGGTGCGGGAGTTGTAAACCAGGCGGGCAGCCCGCACCTCCGTTTCAGCCTGGCGCAGCTCCTCCGTCAGGGATCCGCTGCCGCCAGCCGGCGTGGAGGTGGCCATCTGCCGGTAGAGCACATTCTCTTCAAAGACGAAGATCTTGTCGCGGTGGTTGCCCTCCAAACGAGCAGCCGTGAGCACCCGCCCAGGCTCGCGCAGGGTAACTCCCCCTGTCAACAGGCTTTGGGACTCGCGACGGCGGTAGATGCCCTGAGCTGCCTGGATGGTGGTTTCCCCCTGTTGAACTTCCAGGTTGCCTTCCCCGCGGGCAACTTGCGTGTTGCGGTCGTAGGTGAGGCGGTCGGCAATGATGGTAACTTCCTGGTTCTGGGGGTTTGGAGTTGCCGCGGAAGCGGGAGCAGCCTGGGCCAAGCGCAGGTCGGCTAGGAGGGGATCCCGGCTGCTTTTAGCAGCCACCTCCTGCAACACCACGCCACCCGAGAGAATGCTTTGCGCCTGTTGGCGTAGGTAAGTGCCTTGGGGGGCGCGAATCTCAAGACCCCCTTCGCGGATGCGCAGGTTGCCCTTCCCCTCGGCCACCTGCTGGGTGCGGTCGTAGGTGAGCTGGTCAGCGGTAATGGTGGTGGAGGTGGCGCCGTCCAGGCCATCCCTCGGCAGGACAACGAGCTTGCCCTGCTCGGCCCTGAGGAGGGCAAAGGGAAAGTTAAACGAGCCGGAGCGGCCTTGCAGCACCATTTCTTGCCCTTTGACGGTAAACGCTGCTGGCACTTCTATGCGCTCTGCAGGGGTAATCCTCAAGGCGCTAGTCAGGAGCAAGCTGCCGTCGTCACTTCTAACCTCCACTTCTTCCTCCAGGTACAGCTCGTCGGCAGTGGCATCGTAGCGGGCTCGCTTGGCCCGCCAAGTCACCTGCTTGCTGCTGGCAAAAAACGGACTCGGCGCGCCTTCCCCGGCATCGACACCGTCTCCATAGAAGTAGCCCCGCGCTCCCTGCTCGAACACCTGTTGCCCGGCAGCCAGCTTTACCTGTTCGGCGATGAGTCGCCAACGACGGCGTCCCCCCTGCTGTCCGACAATGTCCACCTTGCGGCTGACCGAAAGGGGCTGATCTGGGGGAGAAGGCTCCACTTTCACTTCTTCAATTTCAAGAGCCAAGGCCCAGGCAACCAAAGCCGCCAAGAGCCCGCTCCCCAAGAGCGCTACCCCTAGATTGGAATGGAAAAATTGCCGCATCCTTACGACTTCTCCGCTTTGATCCCCAGCTCCTCAACCCGGCAGTTAGGCTGTAGCTTAGCGCAGTTTGCCAGCAGCAGGAGGATCTAGATCACAACCCCCGTCTTCCCCTTAACTAACCCAAGCGGCTGAGGATAAAGCCCAGCCCCAGAAACAGCCCCAGCCAAAAGTGGAGGCCAACAGCAATGAACTTGGAATGACTAATCCGCTGCGGCTGATTGTGATAGGTGCCCAGCAGCCGGGAAAGCCGCACGGCAGACGGGATCCCGGCACAACCCAGAAGCGTCCAGGCTGGGAAAATCCCCAGCCCCACAAACAGCAGCAGCAGGCCAAAAACACTGCCGCAGATCCAGGGGACGAGGCGGGCGGAGCGGCGGGTGCCCAGGCGAACCACTGGCGAGCGCTTGCCGGCAGCGCGATCATCTTCCACTTGATGGAAATGGGAGCAAAACAAGATCAAGCTGGTTGCCATTCCCACCACCAGCGAGGCTGCCAAGGCCGGCAACGACCAAGTCCGACTTTGGCTGTAGTGGGCAGCCAAAACCGCCAGTGGACCAAAGCTCAAAAAGCAGAGGATCTCCCCAAGACCTTGGTAGCCCAGCCGCAGCGGCGGCCCCTGGTAGGCATAGCCTAGCCCGCAGGCTAGCAGTACCAACAGCAACACCGTGGGATCCCCCTGCCGCCAGCTCAGCCAGAGGATCCCGGCTAGCCCCAGGGCCAGAAAGGCGTTGCCGACCCAGAACACCTGCGCCGGCTTGCCCGTCAGGTTGACTAGCGAGTGGAGCTTGTTTTTGTCCACTCCTGTCTGGGCATCGAACACGTCATTGCTGAGGTTGACCCAAGCCAGGAGGCAAACGGCCGCCCCCAGAAATACCAGCAAAATCTCCACGTCCATTTCCCCCACCTGGGTGTAGGCGATGGCGGATCCCACCCAAATGGGCATGATGGCCACGCTGTAGATGGGGGGCTTGAGGGCAGCCATCCACAGCTGTCGCCGCAAGGAAGCATCTCGGCTGCTCTCTTCCCCAAGCTGGCCTTGGCTAGCCTTTGGATTTGTCTTAGGCGGCTGCGGCTGGGCAGGCATGGTGGTATTGGCTTGGTCCCGTACTTGTTAGGTTAGGGGGCTCCTGTTCCCATCTCCAAGGATGCTAAGGAACTTTGCAATCTGTGAAGAAGCTCCTCAAGTTTCGCCCCTGGCTCCTCTCCTTGTCTTGTTCGCGGAAGCGAACCGTAGGTTCAAGCGCCCTGCCAAGTCTCTATCGACGCTTGTCTTGTTTTCGGCCAAGGTGAGATTATCTCCCTCTTTTTTGCGCATGACTTCCTCTCTTTTCCCCTGGAATGTCCACGGCGCGGCAAGAGCCGGGCGGCCGCCGCTAAGCCCTGCTGATTGGCCAGAGAAGGAAAAGCCCCTCCTAGAAGCCTGCCAACAGCTAGCGCGGGCAAAGGGGGTTCCTCAGATTCTCAGCTTGGCCTGGCCCTTCCCCGGGCTCAATCCCCTGGCGGCCCTGGCCCAAGAGTTGAGCTTGCTTCCTCTCCAGCACCTTCCTAGCTATTGCTACTTTGCCCACACGGTGCAGGGGGAACGGGTGCAAGTGCTGGGGTGGGGATCCCTGCGGCGGGCTGATCTTGCCGGAGAGAAGCGATTCCAGGTGGCGCGAGACTTTGTGCAAGCCCTGCAGCCTCATGTTCACACCGCTCCGGCTCCAAGTAGCCCCCAGGAGCGCCTATTGTGCTTCTGCCGTTTTGGCTTTGCCCCCCACAGTGGCGGCGGAGCAGCGCTGGTTCTGCCGCGCTGGCAGCTACTGCAGGTGCAGGGGAAGTTGACGGTGGCGCGGCTCAACCTAGAAATTGGCCCCGACAGCGACTTGGCAGCCTTAGCTGGCCAGATCGCCGCCTTTTTTGCCCACATGCAGCGCCTTGCCCAGGCCCCCTTGCCCGCCTGGAGGCCCCAGCCCCCTCTGGAGGTGGCCCTGGCAGAAGAGGCCCTCTTGGCGCGAATTGAAAAGGCCCTGCAAGTCATTCGGGCGGGATCCCTTGAGAAAGTGGTGCTGGCGGAAGCGGTAGACCTGGCGTTGCCCTCTCCCCCCGCCATCCCTTCGCTGCTGGCCTACCTGGAGGCCTATCATCCCGACTGCAGCGTCTTTGCCTTTGCCTCAGAAAGCAAGGGGGATTTGCCTCCCCAAGTCTTTTTGGGAGCCAGCCCAGAGCGGCTGCTTTCGGTGTGGCAAGGCCGGGTGCAGATCGATGCCTTGGCAGGCTCGGTTGCCCGCGGCTCTACCGGGCCCCAGGATTGCCGCTTGGCCGAGGAGCTGCTCCGCAGCCCCAAAAACCGCCGCGAACACCAGTGGGTGGTGCGCTCAATTCAGGAGGCTCTGGGCTGGCTGGGGATGGATCCCTGGATCTCCCCTCAGCCACGGCTGCGCCGTTTGGCCCACATCCAGCACCTACAAACTGTTATCGAAGCGGAACTTCCCGACCACGTCCACCTGTTTGACCTGTTGGCCCAACTCCACCCCACTGCCGCTGTAGGAGGCTATCCCCAGCAGGCAGCACTGCAGTGGCTAGCGCAGCTAGAGCCCTTTGATCGGGCAAGCTATGCCGCCCCCTTGGGCTGGGTGGACTTACAGGGCAATGGCGAGTTGGTGGTCGGGATCCGCTCAGCCCTGATTGAGGGAAAGCGGGCCCGCCTGTATGCTGGCGCTGGCATCGTAGCCGACTCCAAGCCCGAGCAGGAGGTGGCTGAGATCCGCCTCAAGCTGCACGCGCTGGTCCAGGCCCTGGCCCTCCGGCCGCCAGATCCCCTGGGCCCTTAGCCGAGAGCTGGCCAAGCCGCTACAACGGTCTTCCGAACAGTTAAAGTTAGAGAGCTGGCCTTGTCCGCAGCATGGTTACCCTCAATCCCACCTATTCCCTGCCCAGGGCCGGATCCCGCGCCCAAGTGGGTCTCTGGCCCGGCGTTATCGAGCATTACCGGGAGTGGCTCCCCGTCAGTCCCAACACCCCCGTAGTGACGCTGCATGAGGGCAATACCCCTTTGATCCCCGCTCCCGCGCTGAGCCGACGGCTGGGGCGAGACTGCCAGGTTTACTTGAAGCTGGAAGGCCTCAATCCCACGGGTAGCTTCAAGGATCGGGGCATGACCCTGGCGGTGTCCAAAGCCAAAGAGGCGGGGGCAGAGGCCATCATCTGTGCCAGCACTGGCAATACCTCGGCAGCAGCCGCTGCCTATGCAGCCAAAGGGGGCTTGCGGGCCTACGTGCTGATCCCTGATGGCTATGTGGCCAAGGGCAAGCTGGCCCAAACCCTGATGTATGGGGCGGAGATCATTGCCATTCGGGGCAACTTTGACCAGGCACTGGCCATGGTGCGGCAACTGGCGGAAGCCTACCCGGTGGCACTGGTCAATTCTGTCAACCGCTTTCGGCTGGAGGGGCAGAAAACTGCCGCCTTTGAGGTGGTGGATGCCTTGGGAGATGCTCCCGATTGGCTCTGTATTCCGGTGGGCAACGCCGGCAACATCACCGCCTATTGGATGGGCTTTTGCCACTACTACCAGCGAGGCAAGGCCAGCCGTCGCCCACGGCTCTACGGCTTTGAGGCTGCTGGCGCCGCCCCCATCGTCCTCAACCGTGTCGTGGAGCACCCAGAAACGGTGGCCACGGCCATCCGCATTGGCAACCCTGCCAGTTGGGCGAAGGCCAAGGCGGCCGTCCAAGTCAGCGGTGGGCGGGTAGACAGTGTAACTGACGAGGAGATCTTGGCCGCCTATCATCTGTTGGCAAGAGAGGAAGGGATCTTCTGCGAGCCGGCCAGTGCCGCTGCAGTGGCGGGATTGCTGAAATGGCGGGATCAGGTGCCTGCCGGCGCCCAGGTGGTGTGCGTGCTCACCGGCAACGGCCTTAAGGATCCCGACACGGCCGCCCACCAGGGATCTGCTCCCATCCACGCGGGGGTTCTTCCCGACTTGGCTGCTGTGGCCCGCTTGATGGGCTTTTAGGGCTGCCGGATTCGGGTAGCGGGAGCATGACCTCCTCGCTCAACGTACTCCTAGGCAAATGAACTTGCTGCTGTTGCGAACGGGGACTACCAATACAGCGCCGAGGCCCGCTTGCGCTCTTCGGGCTGTACACCTTGGCTTGCAGCAGCCTGGCTTTGGTCAGCCTGCTGAACTAGCGGAAAGTGCCGCTCTAGCAAGGCAGGGACAGCTTGCGGAGAAACACCGCTGTAGCAAACTTTGTCGGGCAGGAACACCACGTTTGGGCCCCGCTGGCAATCTTTCAGACAGCCCACCCCCTGCACGCAAATTGAGCCGGAGTAGGCAGCTAAATGGAAGTCTAGGGCCTGAATAACCGCTCCGGCTCCACGCCGATAACAGTTGGATTTTTGGCAGACCAGCACCTTACCTTTAGCCTTTGGAGCACCTGGCTCAGGATCTGCCTCGGCCCCGGAAGCTATACACCCTGCCCTCTCCCCGAGCGGAACCACGCGGTAGAGCACCCATTTCTCCCGCTCCTTGAGCAGATCGACTTCCCGCTCCCCCGCAATCTGCACCCTATCCCCTGGCTTGAGGGTACGGTAGAGGGCGGAACGCAGCGGCTTGGGGATCTTGCCGACAAACACTTCTGCTTCGGCCTGCCAGCGCAAGTACTTGAGCTTGCCATCCTTGTCGGGAAGAAATCCCAGGAACTGGCCCTCTACCTCAAACGGGATCCTTTGCTTAGCAAACTTGCTCATCTTGTCCGCCAGCCTCTGCGTTGAGGCGCCAACAAGCCTCTAGGCTGTCCAACAACTCCTGCCGCCGCGCCGTGTATTGGCGGATCACGCTGCGCACCTGCACCACAGCCAAAGGCGAGTCCACCTGCACCTGCAAATAGCCCTCTCCCGTACAGGTTGCTGGGATCCCCAACTCCACCAGCCGTCGCCGAATGCGCCAGCGCTCCCCTAGCGGGATCTGCAAGCAATAGCCACTTCCATAGGACAGGGGGTTCATGGCCAGAAGCAAAGCCTCGGCAAATAAGTCTAAACGCAGCTAGGCAATAGTGATATAGGTTTTCAACAAGACGTTGCAAAAATGAGGTCTGCCTGCAAGCGGCAGGCCCCCTTGACCGGCAAGCCTGCTCTGGATCTGGGCTAGGCTCTGGCGTCCATCAAGCCAAACACTAGGCTGTCATTGGCCAGGAAGTGATTGAGGTGAAAGGCCCGATCCTCCGTCTTCAGCAAGATCTGCTCGTAGAGGTAGCGGGTGGCGCGATCCCCTAAGCTCTCCGCCTGAGCAGCCTGGCGCCGCAGCAGATCGATGATGGCCTGCTCCGCAGCCAGATCGTTCTTCAACATTTGCCGGGCCTCGAAAGCGCCATCGGGCTCAGGGGTAAAGCAGCAGAGCTTGGCCAAGCTGCTAAAGGTAGCCACTGGCACACCCCCCAAACCAGCAAGGCGCTCTCCCAGGTCGTGGACGTGTTCCCTCACCTGCTCGCAGTGATCCTTGAACAGTTGGTGTAGGGGGTAGAACTCAGTGCCCTCCACCACAAAGTGGTGCTTTTGGTATTGCAAGTACAGCCCTTGGAAGCTGGCCAGAAGGGCGTTCATCCCCTCGCAGATTGGCTGGGTGACCTCCGGGCCGAGCAGGACAGCATTGTTGCGGACGGTGTTGAAGGCCTGACGCAAGGTTGAGGTTTCAGACATAGGGCAGGGTTCTCCAAAGTGAGGATACAGCTATCTACCCAGACTACCCAACGGAGTTGATTGAGTCGACGCAGGGGTTTTTGGTGTTGACTTTTCCCCAGCATAGGGCAAACCAGTAGCTCTTGTGAATAGCTCTCAATAAAGCTTCTTGAACAAGCGCCAGGGGCGGAAACTGTGGGGGAGAGGATGGCACACTGGATTAGGGATCCCGTACCGACCCTCACTGGGGAAAGATCATGTCGCGGACGGAGGCGAGAATGCCCTCCTGGATTGAAAGACTTATTCACGTGACCCAGCGGGCTGTTGCGCGTGCTCGGGGGCAAGAGGGGAACCCAGAAGGTTGGGCCGGCTACCTGCTCCAAGAGAGCCTGCTAGAGGCGGAGGCCGAAATGGGCCATTGCAACGTCCTGGTGATTGGCAAAAGCGGGGTGGGCAAAAGCACTTTAGTTAACGCGGTGTTTAAAGACGAGCTGGCCCGCACTGGAGTTGGCAGCCCTGTTACCCGCCACATTCGCAAGTACTCGAAGCAGGGTTGCCCAATTACCATCTACGATACACCTGGCATGGAATTGGCGGGAGAACAAAATACCCAAATCCGTCTCGAGGTGGCCCAACTCATCGACGAGCTGCGCTTTAAGGATCCCAAACATCACATTCACATTGTTTGGTATTGCATCCACCACGAGCTAAAGCGGCTGGAGGAAACCGAGCGCGAGTGGCTAAGAGAGTTAGAACTCAAAGATGTGCCAGTCATCCTGGTCTTGACCCAATGTCTGGAATACCCAAATCCCGAAGAGAGCGAGTTTTTCCAGTACTTGCAGCGCCAAAATCTGCCCGTTCGCTACATCGTTCCTGTTTTGGCCCGGGACAAGGTCATTAACCGACACCTCACCATACCCGCCCATGGGCTGGAGCACCTGATTGGCTGTACGTCGGAGCTACTGCCGGAAGCCGCTCGCCTTGCTTTCATCCGGCAGCAGTTGTTGCGGGTAGATCTCAAAGCTGATGCTGCTTTTAAGTATGTGTCGGCCTATGTGGCTAGCGCAGCGTTCATCGGGGCCGCACCCCTTCCTTTTGCGGATGCCCCTCTACTGGTAGCGTCACAAGTGGGCATGATTGCCAATATTAGCTTTATCTTTGGCTACAAAGCTTCTCCTTCTTTTTACTACTCTCTGATAGCGAGTCTGGCGGGCATTGGGGGCGCAGTGGTCACTGGGCGGGCGATTGTCTCCAACTTGCTAAAGATGATTCCTGGCGCGGGATCCCTTGCAGGCGGCATTATCCAATCCACCACAGCAGCCACCCTCACCCTTTCCCTGGGCTTGGCTTACATTGAGCTGATGAAAGCCATTGCTCGCGCTGAAATTCGAGGGATCCAGCTCTCCCAAAAGGAAGTGCAGGAGATCTTTGTGCGCGAGTACCGACAATATGCGGCCTCTAGGCGCACTGCTCTAAAAGAGTGAGGGTCGCTCCTATTGGCTAGGCAGCGAACTGCAGCTGTAGATGGATTGGGACTCTGCTGCAGGCAAAGGGGGGGAGCTCTCCAGCCCAAAGGTGCCATTGACTAGGTACAAAGGGCGGCCCTTGACCTCTTCAAAAACGCGGCCCAAGTACTCTCCAATCACGCCTAGACTAATCAACTGGATCCCGCCCAAAAACAAGATCATCACCGCCAAAGAGGCGTAGCCAGGCACGTCGGATCCAAACAGCAAGGTACGGACGACGAGGAAAAGGCCATACAGCAGAGCGGCTAGCGAGATCCCCAGGCCCAGATAGCTCCACACCCGCAGCGGCCAGGAGCTAAAAGAGGTGATGCCTTCTATGGCTAGGTTCCACAGCCGCCAGTAATTCCACTGGCTTTTGCCGCGAAAACGGGGGGCGCGGTCGTAAAAAATGGCCACCTGGCGGTAGCCCACCCAGGCGAAGATCCCCTTCATGAAGCGGGTGCGCTCCCGCAGTTGCTTGATAGCTTCCACCACCTGCCGATCCAAGAGGCGAAAATCCCCCGTATTGCGCGGGATCGGCACCTGGCTCAGCTGCTCGATCACCCAGTAAAACCCGTTGGCCGTTAGGCGTTTTAGCCAGCTTTCCCCTTGGCGACTGCGGCGCACAGCGTAGACCACCTGGTACCCTTGCCGCCATAGCTGCAGCATCTGGGGGATCAGCTCGGGTGGGTCTTGCAGGTCAGCGTCGATGGGAACAACAGCCCTGCCGGAGGCATAATCCAGACCCGCCGTGAGGGCAATCTCCTTGCCAAAACAGCGGGAAAGGTTGACCACCTTGATGCGAGGATCGCGGCGATGGAAAGCAATGAGCTTTTCTAGGGTGTCGTCCTGGCTGCCGTCGTTGACACAGATAACCTCGTAGGGGATCCCCAGGGGATCCAAGGTGAGCTGCAAGCGCTCAAACAGGGACTCTAGGTTGTCTGCCTCATTTTTGCAGGGGATGACAACCGAGAGCTCAGGAGTAAGGGGAGACATCGGAAAAAAAGTAGGGATTCTTTCTCTAGCAACTCTTGTGTTGAGCGCTGGGCCAGGGGGGACTTTAAGCCACTGTTGCCGCTTTTGGCCTCCCACCTAATTGAGCCTTTGACCCGCCCACGAGATTGGCTCTTGCCATCGGCCTGGTAAGTAATCTAGGACAAGGATGAAAGCTTGTCCACCAAGATTTGTCGACAAACTCAACCCTTACTGGCTTGCCGACATCTCAGCCACAATCGAGCGCAGCTCGTCTTCGGAAAGGCGGTAGACCTTGTTGCAGAATTGGCAAACCACCTCCGCCCCCCCATCGGTTTGGATCATCTCCAGGAGCTCATCCCGCTCTAGCATGCGCAGCGCCCCCTTCACCCGCTCGGAACTGCAAGGGCAATGGAAGCGCACGGGAAGCACCTCTGGCGCTAGCTTGAGATCCAAGTCGCCTAGCCAAATTTCTAGCAGCTCCTGCAAAGCTTTGCCGCGGGCCAGTTGGGGGGTGAATTCCTCCACCTGGCTTAGCCGAGACTCTATCTCCGAGATCAAGTTGGCCGGCGCGCCTGGCAGGAGCTGCACCAGCACTCCACCAGCGGCACGGACTCGCTGGGAATCGAGGTTCACCCCCAGCAGAACCGCTGAGGGGATCTGCTCAGAGGAAGTGAGGTAGTAGCTGACGTCATCTCCCACTTCTCCTGAAACCAGCTCTACAGTGCTGGTGTAGGGCTGGCCGTAGCCTAAGTCCCGCACGACGTGCAAATAGCCGTAGCGCCCAACCGCCTGGCCCACATCCAACTTGCCCTCAGGGGTGAGGGGAAGTTCAATAGCCGGGTTGCTCACGTAGCCGCGCACTGTACCGTCCACGCCGGCATCGACGTGAATGCCACCAAGGGGGCCATTGCCCCTAATTTGCAGGCCAATCCGCGCTTGGGGTTCCTTCAGGTCAGCCGCCAGCAGTAGAGCTGCACTCATGGCTCGCCCCAGCGCCACTGTTGCTACATAGGAGAGCTGGTGCCGCTCCCGCGCTTCCTGGACTGCCTGAGTGGAAACAACGCTCACCACGCGAATGTTGTCTTCTGCCGCCGTACCTCGGATTAGGTAATCCGGAGGAGAGGGGGGAAGACTTTCAGAGATGGCTTTTGGGTTTTGCCATTGCTCTGAGCCGCAGGCGCCTTTCATCACAACCTCGATACTCCTCTCAGAAGCCAGCTTGCCGGGATCTCCTAGCGGCTTGGGCTTGCTGCAACTTCCTAAAATCAAAGCTAGCTTGCCCCATACCATCATAGGCAGCTTATCCCCAGGGCAAAGAGAGTTTGCAATTTTTCCCTCCCCTTACTAAGGTGTGCCATCCTGAGGATCCAGGCCAATCCAACACAACTCCTCGCCTTTTGGCCTTTTATGGTGGATCACCTCACCGCCCAACTCTTACAACATGCAGCCAAGCGCCGCTGGCAAGAACACGCCTACAGCCGATTTTTGCGGGACTGGCGCCGACAAGTGGTATTGCTGCGCCGCCAGCGTGCTGGAGAGTTTGGCCAACCGCTAGGGGATCCCTCCTGTGCCTTTAGCGCTCGCTCGGCATGGTTGCGCTGCGCGGTCAATCCCCAGGGGCCCTGTCAGGGCTGCCCCCACTACCTGCCTCTTATCCCTCCAGCGCCGGCCTCCCGCCACAGCGGCTCGGAGTAGCTGCAGGATAACCCCAGGGCGCGACAAGCGGCGTTTTCCGTGCTCTACACCGCTGGCGCAAGCAGAGGGGGGAGGATACGCCCAGGCCCATTTGTGCCAGAATAAAGGACGATAATTCCATCGGCAAAGGCGGGATTCATGGCCCTCTACCTTTCGGCAGAGCACCTCCACGCCATCCGCCAACACGGCGAACAGGCCTTCCCCTACGAGGGCTGCGGCATTTTAATTGGCGAGCTCAACGGATCTGACAAGCTCGTCCACGAGCTTTGGCCGGTGGCCAACAGCTGGGATCAGGCTGAAAACCCCTTGGCGGATGGGGAGTCCAGCCGCCGTCGTTTCTTGATCGAGCCAGCTGACTTCAAGCGAGCCAGCGACTATGCTCGTGGCAAGGGCCTAGGGATCCTAGGCACCTACCATTCCCATCCCAACCACCCTGCCCTCCCCTCCGAGTTCGACCGGCAGCATGCCTTCCCCTGGGGCTTTTCCTGCGTGATCGTCAGCGTGCGCGAGGGCAAGGCAGAAGAGGTGGCCAGCTGGGTTTTGGACGAGCAGGAACAACCGCAGCGGGAGCCCATCCAGGTTTGGGCGGAGGCATCCCCTGCCTTGCTCTAAGCCTCTCTTTGGCTGGGGAGCAAAGCGGTAGTCTGGACTGGAGAGTTGGCCAGAGGATCCCAGAGCCTCAAGTGTTCCCTCAAGATCGCTAGACTCTTTTCCCGAACCCCTATGGCAACCAAGATCTTGATCCCTGCCCCCTTGCGGCCTTACACCGACAACCTGGAAGCGGTCGAAATCGAAGGTAGCAGCGTTGGCGAGGTGATGCGCAACCTAGTTACCCGCTACAGTGAGCTCAAGCGGCACCTCTACACGGAGGATGGCAAGCTGCGCAACTTCGTCAACGTCTACCTCAATGACGAGGACGTGCGCAACTTGGCCCAGGGCGATGACACCCCTGTAGGCGAAGAGGCTGTCATTAGCATCGTCCCTGCCATTGCCGGAGGGTGGTGACCATGTTGAACCTAGACACCAGCCAAGTCACGCTCTCCCGCGAGGAGATGGAGCGATTTTCCCGCCATTTGATCCTGCCGGAGGTGGGCCTGGAAGGGCAGAAGCGGCTAAAGGCGGGCAAGGTGTTGTGCATTGGCACAGGCGGCCTTGGCTCGCCCCTGCTGCTTTACTTGGCCGCAGCCGGCGTGGGGCGGATTGGCATTGTTGACTTTGATGTGGTTGACGTGTCCAACCTGCAGCGGCAGGTCATCCACGGCACCTCCTGGGTGGGCAAGCCCAAGGTGGAATCGGCCAAAAACCGCATCCTGGAGATCAACCCCTACTGCCAGGTGGATGTCTACAACACCGCCCTGAAGGCTGACAATGCCCTAGAGCTGTTTGCCAACTACGACGTGATTGTCGATGGCACTGACAATTTCCCCACCCGCTACCTGGTCAACGATGCCTGTGTTTTAACGGGCAAGCCCAACGTCTACGGCTCCATCTTCCGTTTCGAGGGGCAGGCAACGGTTTTCAACTACGAGGGCGGTCCCAACTACCGCGACCTCTACCCCGAGCCACCCCCGCCAGGCTTGGTGCCCTCCTGTGCCGAGGGGGGGGTGTTGGGGATTCTCCCTGGCATCATCGGCCTCATCCAGGCAACTGAGACCGTGAAAATCCTGCTGGGCATCGGCACGACGCTAAGTGGGCGGCTGCTCCTTTACGATGCCCTGAAGATGAGCTTCCGCGAGCTAAAGCTGCGCAAGAATCCTGACACCCCGCCCATTACTCGGCTCATCGACTACGAGCAGTTCTGCGGCATCCCGCAAGCGCGGGCTGGAGAACAGGCAGAAATCCCCGAGATCACGGTAGACGAGCTGAAAGCATGGATGGATGCCGGCAAGGAGTTTGTGCTTGTCGATGTGCGCAATCCCAACGAGTGGGAGCTGGGCCGGATTCCGGGTGCCCACTTGATCCCGTTGCCCCAGATTGAAAACGGGGACGGAGTGGAGCAGGTGCGGCGGCTTCTCAACGGCTCAGAGCTAGTCGTCCACTGCAAAAGTGGGGTGCGCTCGGCCAAAGCCTTGAAGATCCTGAAGGCAGCCGGGATCGAGGGGAAAAACCTGCGCGGTGGTATCCTCGCCTGGGCTGAAGCCTACGATCCCTCCATTCCCAAATACTAGTAGTCCATAGCTCTGGCCCTCCCTGGTGGTCCGCCCTAGGATAGACTGGAGGGCTCTTTATTACCCCCATGAGCGCCATTTTGCCAGCGGAGACGGAAACCCTCTTCCACTCCATCCCCGAAGCCCTGGAAGACCTTAGGGGTGGCCGCATGGTCATCGTGGTCGATGACGAGAATCGGGAAAACGAAGGGGATCTCATCTGTGCTGCCCAGTTTGCCACGCCAGAGGTGATCAACTTCATGGCCACCCATGGGCGGGGTCTTATCTGTCTAGCCATGCAGGGATCCCGCCTCGACGAGCTGAAGATCCCGCTGATGGTGGGGCAGAACACTGACAGCAACCAGACTGCCTTTACGGTCAGCATCGATGCCGGGCCAGAGTTAGGGGTTTCCACGGGCATTTCCGCTGCCGATCGCGCTCGTACCATCCAGGCGGCCATCCATCCCCATACGCGGCCGGAAGACCTGCGCCGACCGGGGCATGTCTTTCCCTTGCGGGCAAGAGAAGGTGGGGTACTCAAGCGGGCCGGGCACACCGAAGCAGCGGTGGATTTGGCCTTATTGGCAGGGCTTTACCCGGCAGGCGTGCTCTGCGAGATCCAAAACCCGGATGGCTCCATGGCTCGCTTGCCCCAGTTGGTTGAGTTTGCTCGCAAGCACAATCTTAAGATCATCACCATTGCCCACCTCATCGAGTACCGGCTGCGCACGGAGCGGTTGGTCCATCGTGGGGCTACCGCCACCCTGCCGACGGAGTTTGGCCAGTTTCAGGTCTACAGCTACCGCGACACCCTCAACCAGGTAGAACACTTAGCACTCGTGAAAGGGGATCCGACCCAATTTGCCGCCGAGCCTGTCCTGGTGCGTGTGCAAGCGGAGTGCCCCCTGGGGGATGCATTGGGATCCCTGCGCTGCGACTGTCGTCGCCAACTGACTGCTGCCCTGAAGATGATCGACCACCAGGGCAAGGGGGTGCTGGTGTACCTGCGGCGCCCAGAGCTTAGCCTCATCGAGCAAATTCAGTCCTATGCCCGGCAGGATCTAGGTCTTGCCGAGACGGTGCCAGCAGGGGCAATGGACCTGCGCGATTACGGCATTGGCGCCCAGATTTTGCGGGATGTGGGGGTGCGAAAGATGCGTCTTATCAGCAACACCTCCCGCCACATCAGCGGCTTGAGGGGATTTGGCCTGGAAGTGGCCGAGCGCGTGCCCCTGCTGGTGGAAGAGTCGGATCTCAGTTTGCAGATGGAGCCCTCCTGCTCTCTTACCGGAAAGTTTGAACCGCAGCTCCACTCCGGTCTAGGACGGTAGGGCAGTGGAGGGTCGAGGGCCCTAGCCCAAAGACGGCGCAGGATCTGCTCTCGACGCCGGAAGCGCTAGAAGAGCTCCTTGCGGCAGCAGGTGCTGGGCCAGAACGGGGACTTCGGACTGCAGTCGCAAGAAGCGAACGAAGACAGGGATCGCTGGCCAGGAAAGCCGCGCCAGTACCCCTTGGGAACTGCTCCGGCAAACCTTAGGGGATCTCCTCTCCTAGCGGGAGTGGCGACGCTCCGGCTTCGTCTTGCTGCAGACCATTCAGAATCGTTACAGTAGTTTACGTTCCTTAGCAGAGCAGGTTTCCCCTATGGCCCTCCTTCAGCGGTTTCTCGGGCTGCTGACTTCTGTCCTGCGTCACGACAGCGTTGGCCCGCGCTGGTCTCAAGTGGCGTGGACCGTTTTGCGGGTGGTGGCAGGGCTATTCATGATTCACAACGGCCTTGACAAACTGGCAGATATCGAAGGATTTGCGACGGCTTATGTAGAAGTGATCGGGTTGCCCTTCCCGATCTTTTTTGCTTATGTAGCCGCCTATACCGAGCTGATTGCAGCCCCCATGGTGGCGCTGGGTTTGTTGACCCGCGGGGCAGCGTTGGGTTTGTTCGCCACGATGGCAGTGGCCATGTTCCATCACATTAAGGTGGCCGGCTTTAGCGTTCCCTATCTGGAGCTGTCGGCCATTTACGCAGCGATCTTCTTGGCCTTTGCGGTGAATGGGGGCGGCTGGTTCTCTGTGGATCAGCTTTTGGTGAACGCCATCGAATCGTGGCTAAACCGCGCTAGCCGAGAAAAGCTGGAGAGCTTGCAGTCTTCTTTGCAAGCGGCTACAGAGCAGGTTAGGGCAGCGGAGAAAGAAGCGGCCGAAGCCCCTCCGCCGCCTCCCTCCTGAGCTGGTCCCTTCCCTCAGGTCTGCGGGTGAGGGCTAAGCGCGACCGGCAGCCCGCTCCATCAGGCGTTGATGGGTGGAGCGCACAGGCTCTCCCGGCTTAGGCCGTCGCTGCACGTAGGTGCCGTCAGGACGCAGCTCCCAAGCCTGCCGGTTGTCTGTCAGGCAGATGTCCAGAATAACCTTCAGCTCCTGCTTCAACACCGGATCCTCCACGGGGGCAACCACCTCAACGCGGCGATCCAGGTTGCGGGTCATGTAGTCGGCGCTGCCAATGAAGTACTCCTCCTGGCCGTTGTTGTAGAAGTAAAAAATGCGGGAGTGCTCCAAAAAGCGCCCAATGATGCTGATGACGCGGATGCGCTCGCTCAAGCCTGGGATCCCTGGCCTTAGGCAGCACATGCCGCGCACAATGAGGTCAATCTCCACCCCTGCCTGGCTAGCCTCGTAGAGCAGCCGGATCATTTCCGGGTCGGTGAGGGAGTTGATCTTGACGATGATCCGCCCCTGACCCCCTGCCTGAGCGTGGCGCATCTCGCGGCGAATGAGAGCTTCCATCCCCTGGCGCAGCGTGCGGGGAGCTACCAGGAGCTTGCGGAAGTGCCGCTGCCGCGAGTAGCCAGTGAGCACGTTAAACAACTCGGTAACATCGTGGCAGAGCGTCTCGTTGCAGGTAAACAGGCCTAGGTCGGTGTAGATACGGGCAGTTTTGGGGTTGTAGTTGCCGGTGCCGATGTGGACGTAGCGGCGCAGGGATCCCTCCTCTTCTCGCACCACCAAAGCCAGTTTGCAGTGGATCTTCAGCCCCGGCAGGCCATAGGCCACGTGAACCCCGGCTTTTTCCAGCTTCTTGGCCCAGAGGATGTTGTTTTCTTCGTCAAATCGAGCCTTCAGCTCCACCAAAGCGGCCACCTGCTTGCCATTTTCAGCAGCTTGGATGAGGGATCCCACCACTGAGGAGTCCCCGGAGGTGCGGTAGAGGGTTTGCTTAATGGTGAGCACCTGGGGATCGTTGGCCGCTTCCTCCAAAAATCGCTCTACGCTGGCGGCAAAAGACTCGTAGGGGTGGTGCACCAGCAGATCCCCTTCCCGAATGACGGCAAAAATATCCACCGGCTCCTGGCTCACCGAAGCAGTGCGCAGGCGGGGCGGTGTGACGGGCCCCCAAGGCGGATCCTTCAAGTCGGGCCGGTCTAGGTTGAGGAACGCCATGAGCCCGCCCAGGTTCAGAAGGCCATCCACTTCGTACACCAAGTCGGCATCCAGGTGGAGTTCCTCACACAGCCGCTGGCGGATGGCAGGGGGCATCGACTTGGCAACCTCCATGCGCACCACCGAGCCGAAGCGGCGCTTGCGCAGCTCTTCCTGAATGGCGGCAAGCAGATCGTCGGCTTCGTCCTCCTGGATGGCCAGATCAGCGTCGCGGGTGATGCGGAAGGGATGGTACTCCAGCACCTCCATGCCCACAAACAGCGCCTCCAGGTGGTGGGCAATCACCTGCTCCAGCGGCACAAAGCTCACCCCATCCCGCAGGGGCACAAAGCGGGGCAGGGTGTTGGGCACTTTGACGCGGGCAAAATGCTCCTTGCCCGTTTCTGGATCCCGCACCACCACCGCCAGGTTAAGGCTGAGGTTGGAAATATAGGGGAAAGGATGGCCCGGATCCACCGCCAGGGGGGTGAGCAGGGGAAACAGGCGGCGATCGAAATACTCCCGCAGCTCCTGCCGCTCTGCCTCCGTCAGGTCGCTAAAGTTGCGGATGTGAATGCCTTGCTCTGCCAGCTTAGGCACCAGCTCTTGCCGAAAGCACTCGTGCAACTTTTGAATCAGGGGCCGTAGGTGCTGGGAAATCTGGCGCAATTGCTGCTGGGGGGTGAGGCCATCGGGGGTTGGCAGCAGCACGCCTGTTTCCAACTGGCGGCGGATCACTGCTACCCGCACCATAAAGAATTCGTCCAGGTTGCTCTCGAAAATAGCCAGAAACTTCAGCCGCTCCAGCAAGGGAGTGCGCTCGTCCAGGGCCTCGTGCAACACCCGGGCGTTGAACTCAATCCAACTGAGCTCGCGGTTAAAGTAATGCTCGGGCAGGGCATAGCCCTCTTTGATGGGGGCAGTCGGGATCCCACCCGGGTCAACCCCAACTTCTGCAGGGCAACTGCCTGGGCCAAGCTCAGAGGAAGGAGGGTTTCCTGGAGGCAACATCGTCATAAGGCGGGATTGGCGAGGGGGCAGCCGACCCCATCCTATCCTGCTGACTCTCCCTCAGGGGTTCTGCTCGCCCTGGACAAAGAAGAGGCATCCCCAACCGGCTGGGGCGGACGTTCCGGCAGCAGACCCTGTGGACGGGTGAGGAGAATAACCTGCAGGAGGAGCCCGATGAGCAGAATGCGCAAAGGACCAGCCCGCGTAGCCCACTGGGGCGGCAGACGATAGGTGAACAGTTCACTGGCCGACCACACCCCCCAAATGGCCAGCGCCCCCAGCAAAGCGCCACGGTTGTTGCCACTGCCCCCGGCAATCAACATCACCCAGACAATGAAGGTGGCAAACTCGGGCTGAAAGGCTTCCGGGCTGATGAAGTTGACAAAATGGGCATAGAGGGCCCCTGCCAACCCCATGAGCGTGGATCCCAGGACAAATGCCTGGAGACGAAACTGGAGGACATCTTTGCCCGCAGCTAGGGCTGCCGGCTCGTCCTCCCGAATGGCCCGCAGCACCCGTCCCCAAGGGGAGCGATAGGCCCGCTCGCTTAGCCAGTAAACGCCTGCCAAAACCAAGAGCACCAAGCCCAGGTACAGCAGCGTATCCTGCCCTGGGATCCAACCGCGAAAGGGCCGCGGGATGCGAGTGATACCGCGTACGCCGTTGGTTAGCCAGCCCTCGTTTTTCAGGATTTGGCTGATGATCTCGGCAATGCCAATGGTGGCGATGGCCAGGTAGTCAGAGCGCAGGTTTAGGGTAATCAAGCCAATCAAAAAAGCAATGGCTCCCGCCACTACCGCTGCCACCGCAAAGCCCACCCAAAAGGGCAGCGCAAAGCCCCCCAGATGTTCAGGGCTTGGCGGCGTCGTAACAATAGCGCTGGCGTAGGCCCCCAGGGCAAAAAAGGCCCCCACGCCAATGTTGAACATACCGGCGTAGCCCCACTGGATGTTGAGGCCCAGCGCCAGTACGCTGTAGATCCCGACCAAAATCAAGAAGAAAATGGCATAGCTCAGCATCAGGCTCGCCCCCCCACTAGCCCAGTAGGCCGGAAGATCAGCAGGAGGACCAGGATAGCAAAGGCCACCCCCGTCTTGTAGGCTGGGCTAATCACCAAGGTCGAGAACTCCTCCGCTAGGCCAATCACCAACCCCCCAGCAATGGCTCCGTAAGGACGACCAATGCCGCCGAGGATGGCGGCAGCGAAAACGGGCAGCAACAGCCGCCAGCCCATCGTAGGGTGCAGCCGGGTATCTAGGCCGAGGAAGATGCCCGCCAGACAGGCCAAAGCCGCCCCGAGGGTCCAGGTCCAGAGAATGATCTGCTCCGTATCGATGCCGGTCACCTTGGCCAAGTCAAAGTTGTCGGCCATGGCCCGCATGGCTTTCCCCACCCGCGTGTGCTGCAAGAACAGGTGCAGCGCCACCACCAGCAGCGCCGTTCCCGCCAAAATCACCACCCAGTCTGGCTTAATGCGCAGCCCACCCACCTCCCAGGGGATCTGGATGCCCTGGCGGTACACCTGGTTGTCGGGACCCCAGAGAATCTGCACCAGGCTGCGCAAAATCAGGGCCGTGCCAAAGGAGGAAATGAGCAAAATAACGGGGGCCTCCCGGCGCAGGCGACGATAGACCCATTGGTCGATCCCCACCGCACACACTGCCGTTGCCAAGGCTGCCGGGATCCAACTGACCCCCAAGGGCCAGCCCCAGCCGACAAAGGTCAGGGCAAAATAGGCCCCTAAGGTCATCAGATCCCCGTGGGCGAAGTTGGCAAAGCGCAAAATGCCAAAGGTCAGGGACACGCCAATGGCCCCCAGGGCGTAGATGCTGCCCAACACAAGGCCGTAAATGAACAGTTGCAACAGTTGCTCCACAGCTGTGCCGCAATCTCTTGCCTGATGATGCCACAGGCGGATCCCAGTAGGATAGCGCTAGGGTATGGGGAGGGCGCCCAAGAGAGATCCATGCAGCCTCATTCTCTTTGGAGGCTAGGGTGGCTTGTGGCTTTCGCTCTGCTGGGCCCTGCCTGTAGTGGGCCAGAGCTGACGGCAAGCAGGGATCCCACGCCTGCAGCCTCCCTTCCCACCCCCCAGTTACTCTACGAAGACATCACCCTTACCCAGGCCAAGCCCGACGGTGGTCTGCTCTGGCGCTTGAAGGCACGCCTAGCCAAGTACGAGCCGCCGCCGTCAGAGGCTACCCCCGTGCAGTTGGGATCCGCCCATTTGGAGGCCATCGAGGGAGAGTTTTTTGACGAAGACGACCGCGCCGTTCGCGTCCGGGCCAAGCAGGGATCCGCTTACCCCAGCCAACGGCGGCTGGAATTGAGGGGGCAAGTCGAGGTAGAGTCCGAGCGGGATAACCTGCGCCTACAGGCCCAGCGGCTGGAGTGGCTGCCGGCCCAGCGCTTGCTCAAGGCTGAAGGCGAGGTAAAAGTGGAGCTGTTGGAGGATCAGGGCTTCCTGCAGGGGGATCGCCTGCTGATGGACTTTGGCCAAGGTCAGATGCAGGTGGAGAACCTGGATCCCACGCAACCGATACGGGCAGAATATCGGGCTCCAGAGCTGGAGCTAGCTGCTAGGCGCTTCCTATGGCAGTTTGGCGCGGGGGAAGTGCAGGCGCTGGGAGCAGTAGAGGTGTATGCCCCCCAGCAAAGCGTGCGCCTTAGTGGCGAGGAGTTGCGGGCTCCCCTGCCTCTAACTGAGCTGCGCCTGGTGGGCAATGCGAAAGCCGAAACCGCCCGCGTCAGCGGGACAGCGTCCCTCGAGGCCCAGGAGATCCGGTGGCGCATCGGCTCCACCCAACTGCAGGCTCTGGGCCAGGTGCGCTACCGCCAGCCTAGTCAGGCTTTGACTGTGAGTGGCGACAGGGGCCTCCTCGACTGGCAGAGCAACACCATCCGGATCCAAGGCAACAGCCAAACCCATCTCACCCTGCCCTAAGGGCCAAAAGGCCGGCGGGAGCGTGTCAAGATAGTTTAAGAACCCTCTGGGGTGGGTTGTGGTGAGGTTTCCAGAAATGGCAGAGATCCTGAAGGGGGAGCGCCCCAATATCCTGTTGATTGTGCTCGATACCCAGCGGGCGGATCGTCTCTCTTGCTACTGGTCAGAGGAAGAGCGGGCCCGCCAAGTCCCCACCAGCCCCAACCTGGATCGGCTGGCTGCAGAATCCACTCTCTTCGAACGGGCCATTGCCCCTGCCCAGTGGACGATCCCCTCCCACGCCTCCCTGTTTACAGGGGAGTACCCCAGCACCCACCAGACCATTCAGGCAGACCTAGAGCTGAGTCCTACCCTACCCACCCTGGCGGAGCTGCTGAAGCTGGTTGGCTACACCACCGTCGGCTTCTGCAACAACCCCCTAGTCGGGATCTTGAAAAATGGCCTGCGGCGCGGCTTTGACACCTTCTACAACTACGGCGGGGCTCTGCCCACCCGCCCCCCTGAGGGCAACCCTCTGCCGCCTCCCCTCAACCGCTGGCTGGCCGCCTACACCCAGTTTTGGCGCCGCCTCTCCTACCCCGTGCAAAATGCCTTTGCTCGCTCCGACACCCTTTTTCAGTTGGCCCTGCACCCCTGGTTTGCCTCCCTCTGGACCTGCTTGATGAACTTTAAGGGCAACACCGCTGCCTCCATTGCCGACCTCAATCGCTACCTCCAGCAAATGGCCCGCCGCCCTGCGGGGGCGCCTCCTTTTTTTTGCTTTGTCAACCTAATGGAGACGCACCTGCCCTACTGGCCGCCAGAGCCTTTTGTGCAGAAATACGCCCCCTACTTTAAGAGCAGCCGAGAGGCCCGGGATTTCCTGCGCCAGTACAACGCTGAGCCCTACCGCTGGATGGCACCCCTACCGCAGCCGCTTTCTCCCCTGCAGGCGCGGGTGCTGCGGGACATCTACGATGCAGAAGTAGCCTACCAGGATCACCTGCTGGGATCTGTCTTTGCCACCTTGCGCCACACTGGCCTGGAGCAAAACACTCTGCTGGCCATCGTCGCCGATCACGGCGAAGGCTTAGGAGAGCACGATTTCGTCGGCCACGCCTTTGTGGTTTACGAAGAGCTCATCCGCGTGCCCCTGATCCTGCACTACCCCGGCCACTTTCCTGCAGGAAAGCGGGTGGCCACCCCCGTTTCCACCCGCCGCCTCTTCCACACTCTCCTGGAGGCTGCCGGCTTTGGCCCCAGCCTTTCTCTATCTCTAGCCGACGGCACCCCTCGGGTTAGCCTCCGGCTCCGCCGCGAAGTTGCCCGCCTTAGCCTAAGCCGTACCCTGGCTGGGGAGGATCCTGAGCAAGGCGTAGTGCTTAGCGAGGCCTTCCCGCCGCAGATTCTCTTGCGGGCCATGGAAAGCCGCAACGACAGCCTCTTGCAGGCCCGCGCCTGCTACGCCACCCGCCGCGCCCTCTACGAAGGAGGGATCAAACTCATCCAAACTGGGGAGAGCCCTAGCCTCTACAACCTAGAGCAGGATCCGGCGGAGCAGCGGGATCTGCTCTTGGCCGAGCCTGGGGATCCGGCGTTGGGATCTCTTTCTCCCCAAGCTTGGCTAATTCGCCTGCAACAAGGGCTAAGGCGGTGGCTGGAGTGGGCTGAATCGCGCCGCCCCAGCTTGGCTCCTCGCAAGGTGGATGTGGAAAGCGATGCAGACTTGCTGCGGCGGATGCAGGAGCTGGGCTACCTAGAGTAGAAGCTACTCCAGATCTCCTTCTTCCCCCCAGTGATCCTGGAGGTAGCTGTGGAGATCGTAGGCGTCAGTCTCCTCGAGGTCCGGCGCTGGCCAATCCTCGTTTTGCCCGCCGATGATGACGCGGGTAAGGCCAATGTACTCTAAGCTAAGGGTGCGCAGGGCATTGATCAACACGTCCAGCGCCATTGCGTCGGCAGTGCCCAGGTCAAACCAGCAGCGGGCCCAGTTGCCCTTCTCCTCGAGGGATCCCATGTTGTGCATGAGCGAGGTGACGGGAGGCAAGTCACTGGGGTACTCCAGGTAGCTGAGATCCGCCTCAGCCTCCTGAACCACCAAGCGCTCGGCGTTAAATCCTCCCAGCTTGCCCAGCACATACCACGATTCCAGCACTTCCCTGAGGTACTCCAGCTCTGCCGGCACGGGCGGCTCGGCAAACTCAAACCAAATCCAGAGGTTGCCTGGATCGCACTCCCGAAACTCCACTTGCATGGACGGTTTCTCTGCCAGAAGCCAACTTTCTATCGTGACATACTCCCGCTCCAAGCGCTCCGCGCCGCTAGCGCGAACACCCTGGCGAGTAGAGGGCGGGGCTTCCCG
>NZ_JANSHR010000029.1:0-2500 GCF_047461675.1 Synechococcus sp. R70.1 | reverse complement strand
CCACCAACGGCCTCCTCTTCGCCAAACGGGCCAGGGAGCTGGTGGAGGCCGGCCTCAACCGGGTGAACATCTCCCTGGATGCCGTCACCCCCGAGGTCTTCACCCGCATCACCCGGGGGGGCAGGGTGGAAAGGGTTTTGGAGGCCGTGGAGACCGCTTTGGAGCTGGGCCTTCACCCGGTGAAGCTGAACGCCGTGGTCATCCGGGGGATGAACGAGGAGGAGGTAGTCCCCCTGGCGGGGCTCTCCCTGGAGCGCCCCCTCCACATGCGCTTCATTGAGTACATGCACCTGGACAACTCCGACCCCGAGGAGTACCGCCGCCGCTTCGTTCCGGGCAAGGAGACCCGGGCCCGGATTGAGGCGGTCTACGGCCCCCTGGAGCCCGTCCCCCACGACCCTTCCTCCCCGGCCCGGGTCTTCCGCATCCCCGGAAGCCAGGGAACGGTGGGCTTCATCAACCCCGTCACCGAGCCTTTCTGCTCCCACTGCTCCCGGCTTCGCCTCACCTCGGACCGGAAGCTGAGGCCCTGCCTCCTCACCGATTTGGAAATGGACATCGCCTGGGCCTTCGCCGCCGAGGAGCCGGTGGAGGCCCTGGTGGACGCCATCCTGATCGCCACAAACCGGAAGCCCGCCTTCGGCAACACCCTGCCCACCCTGCGCAAGCGGGTCATGCTGGGGATCGGCGGATAGCCTGGAGGGTGGCCAGGATCACCAAAGAGGCCCCAAGGAAGCCCCAGGCGCCTAGCCTCTCCCCCAGGACCAAGAAGGCGAAGAGGGTGGCCCAGACGGGCTCCAGGGTGTAGAGGATGGCCGCCTGGGGCGCGGGCACGTGCTTCTGCCCCCAGGTCTGGAGCCAGGTGGCGAGGGCGGTGGCCGCCACGCCCAGATAGAGGACCGCTCCCCAGGGCACCCCCTCCAGGCGGAAGCCCTCCGCCAGAGCCCAGGGCAGGGCGAAGAGGCCCGTGCCCAGGACCTGGACGGCGGTGAGGGGCAGGGAGGGAATGGCCTTGGCGTGGACCTCGAGGCGGACGATGTAAATGGCGTAGGTGAGGGCGGTGAGGAGGGTCCAGAGGTCCCCCACGTTCAAGGGGGGCTGCCTGGGGTCGTAGGAGAGGAACCCCACCCCCAGAAAGGCCACGAGGGGGTCGAGCCAGACCCCACGCACCCGCCTCCGCGCCATGGAGAGGAAAAGGGGCACCAGGACCACGTTTAAGGCGGTGATGAAGGCGCTCCGGCTGGCCGAGGTGTAGAGGAGCCCCACCGCCTGGGAGGCGTAGCCCAGAAGGAGCCAGAAGGCCAGCTCCAATCCCGGCCCCCACGCCCCCCGGGGCAGGCGCAGGAGGAGGGGCAGGAAGAAAACCCCCGCCACCAAGAAGCGGAGGAGAACCAAGAGGCTTGGGGGGATCTCCGCCACCGCCCCCTTGACCACCACGAAGGTGGTGCCCCAGATCAGGGTGAGGAGGTTAAGGGCGAGAAGGCCCAGGGCGTAGCCACGCATGGCCTAAAGTGTATAGCATGGTGCCCGCGCCCCAGGAAGTGCGCAAGACCCTGAGGGAAAGGCTCTTGGCTCGCCTCCGCCACGAGGACCCCCTTTATCAGGCCCTTCTCCAGGACTACCCCCGCCGCGGGGGGAAGATGCTCCGGGGCCTCCTCACCTACTACAGCGCCCTGGCCCACGGGGCCCTCGAGGAGGGCGCCCTGCTTTTGGCGGAGGGACTGGAGCTTTTCCAAAACTGGGTCCTCGTCCACGACGACATAGAGGATGGGTCCGAGGAGCGCCGGGGGCTTCCCGCCCTCCACCGCCTCCACCCCATGCCCCTGGCCCTGAACGCGGGGGACGCCCTGCACGGGGAGATGTGGGGCCTCCTGGCCCAGGGGGTGGCCCGGGGCGTCCTGGGCCCGGGGGTCCTCCTGGAGTTTTACCAGGTGGTGCGGCGCACCGCCTACGGCCAGCACCTGGACCTCCTCTGGACCCTCACGGGCAGGTTGGACCTCACCCCTGAGGACTACTTCCTCATGGTGGGGCACAAGGCCGCCTACTACACCGCCGTGGCTCCTCTGCGCCTGGGAGCCCTCCTGGCGGGAAGGGAGCCCCCTCCCCTCTACGAGGAGGCGGGGCTCAAGCTGGGGATGGCCTTTCAGATCGTGGACGACGTGCTGAACCTCGAGGGCGACGAGACCTACGGCAAGGAGCGGGCCGGGGACCTTTACGAGGGAAAGCGCACCCTGATCCTCATCCGCTTCCTGGAGGAGGCCACCCTCGAGGAGCGCCAGAGGGCCATGGCCCTTCTGCGCCTCCCCCGGGAGGCCAAGCCGGAGGAGGAGGTACGCTGGCTCTGGGAGAGGCTCCTTGCCTCCGAGGCCCTGGCCTGGGCCAAAGGCGTGGCCCAGCGCCTCAAGGAGGAGGGGCTTGGGGTCCTTTTTCCCCTCCTGAAGACCCTGCCCAACCAGGAGGCGGCCCGGGTTCTGGTAGGCCTCCTCGAGGCCCTGGTGGA
>NZ_JANSHR010000028.1:23845-45565 GCF_047461675.1 Synechococcus sp. R70.1 | reverse complement strand
CGGGCACGGCGGTGGGCGAGGTGGTGTTCAACACGGGCATGACCGGCTACCAGGAGGTGATCACCGATCCCAGCTACCGGGGGCAGATCGTTACTTTTACCTGCCCTGAGTTGGGAAACACCGGAGTCAATGAGCTGGATCAGGAATCGGCCCGGCCCCAGGTCGCGGGAGTGATTGCCCGCAACGTGTCGCGCCTAGCCAGCTCCTGGCGAGCCACGGGGACGCTGCCTGACTACCTCAAACAGCACGGGATCCCGGCCATTGCCGGGGTGGATACGCGGGCTTTGACGCGGCGGCTGCGCTCCCAGGGGGTGATGAATGGAGCTATTTCGACCGAGATCCTGGACCCGCAGGCGTTGCTGGAGCAGGTGCGCCAAGCCCCTTCCATGCAGGGGCTAAGCCTGGCGGCAGAGGTTACAACGCCCAAGCCTTACGAGTGGCTGGAGCCCACCCCTGCCGACTGGGACTATGGCCGCAGCCAAGGGATCCCGGTCCCGGATCCCCCCCTGCGGGTGGTGGCGCTAGATTTTGGCATCAAGCGCAATATCTTGCGCCGCCTAGCTCGCTACGGCTGCCGGGTGGTGGTGTTGCCGGCCCACGCCACTCCTGAGGAGATCTTGAGTTACAGCCCCGACGGGATCCTTCTCTCCAACGGGCCTGGGGATCCGGCGGCAGAGACCGCGGCCATCCGCACCGCCCAGGCGCTGCTGCAAAGCGGGAAGCCCTTGTTTGGGATTTGCCTGGGCCACCAGATCCTCAGCCTAGCCCTCGGAGGATCCACCTACAAGCTCAAGTTTGGCCACCGCGGCCTCAACCATCCCTGTGGGCTAGAGCGGCAAGTGGAAATCACCAGCCAAAACCATGGGTTTGCAGTAGACGCTGCTTCGATCCCGGCTGAGGACGTGGAGATCACCTACCTCAACTTAAATGACCGCACTGTGGCCGGGATCCGCCACCGCCAGTTGCCCCTCTTTTCAGTGCAGTACCACCCAGAGGCCAGTCCCGGCCCTCACGATGCCGATCACCTCTTCCGCGAGTTTGTGGATCTGATGCTGCAGCACCGCCGTTTAGCGGGATAGATGGGCTAGACGCAGAGCAAGGGCCTCGCGCGCTTCTTCCCGGTCGTCAAAGTGAATCTTCTCAGTGCCTAGGATCTGGTAGTCTTCGTGGCCTTTACCGGCAATGACCACCGTATCCCCTGGCTGAGCTTCGAGGATGGCTAGACGAATGGCCTGCCGCCGATCCACCTCCACGGCCCAGGGGAATCCAGGGATCCCAGCCAAGATATCCTGCAAGATCCGCTGCGGATCTTCAGTGCGCGGGTTATCTGAGGTCACGATCACCTGATCTGCCCAGGTGGCGGCAATGCGGCCCATTTGCGGGCGCTTACCCCGGTCGCGATCCCCGCCACAGCCAAAGACACAGATCAGCCGGCCTTGAACTTGCGGGCGCAGCGCCTTGAGCAGGTTTTCCAGCCCATCGGGGGTGTGGGCATAGTCCACGATTACCGTGATGTCCTGCCCTGGCAGGCTCACCCGCTCCATTCGCCCCGGTACCCCGGGAAAACGGGGCAAGGCCGACTGGATGGCCTCAGGGGGGATCCCCAGGTGCAGTGCTACCCCTACTGCCGCCAGCAAGTTGGAAAGGTTGAAGGATCCCACCAGGGGCGCCTCCACGGCAAAGGTGCCCATAGGGGTGTGCAGGGTTGCCTTGAGGCCGGTGGGATGTAGGTGAACGTCAGTGGGCCACAGGCCGGGGATCCCTTCTAGGGGCTTGAGGGAATAGGCCCAGGGCTCCAGAGGGGCTGGAATGGCTTCTAGAAGCCTCCGTCCGCCCGCGTCGTCGGCATTGACCACTGCCCGCCCCTGCAAATACTCTGGCCGGAAGAGAGTGGCCTTGGCCTGCCAGTAGTTCTCCATGCTGCCGTGGAAATCCAGGTGGTCCTGGGTGAGGTTGGTCCAAACGGCAGCGGCAAAGGCACAGCCCCACGCCCGATCCTGGGCCAAAGCGTGAGAGCTCACCTCCATCACCGCCACCTCCGCCCCGGCTTCCTTGGCCTGTCTCAGGCTGCGCTGCAGCTCTAGGGGAAACAGGGTGGTGTGGGGTGTAACTTCATAGTGGCCTGGCCAGCGGTTGTAGAGGGTGCCCAGCAGGGCTATAGGGCGACCGGCAGCCTGCAGCAGGTGCTCGATGAGATGGGTGGTGGTCGTCTTGCCGTTGGTGCCGGTTACCCCCACTAGGGTCAGTTGGCGAGCTGGAAAACCGTAGAAGGCTGCCGCCACCTGGGCCACGGCTTTGTTGAGGCCGACGCGAGGCAAAACCAGAAGGGGCTGACTCCCCCACTCAGCCTCTCCGCTAACCTTCTTCCAAGCCTCCCGGGAAAGAAGGGCCGCCACCGCTCCTCTCGTGAGCGCTTCCCCGACAAACTCGCCGCCATCGACGCGGGATCCCAGCATCCCCAAAAACAGATCCCCCGCCTGCACCTGGCGGGAATCGGCGCAGAGGCCTTTTACCCACACCCCCTCTAGGGATCCCTGGACCACTTGGGGTTGGATCCCGGCTTGTTCTAGCAATTGGCTCAGATTTCTCATGCTTTTGCCACTCCCCACAGCCTTGCTGGTTAGGGTAGCTGCTAACTGCAGCCTAGGCCAGGGCCTCCTCCAGCTTTTGCTTAGCCCAGAGGGTAGCGTAGAGCCCCTGGGGATCGGCCAGCAGCTCGGCATGGGATCCCTGCTGCACAATGCGACCTTTGTCCATGACCCAGATTTGATCTGCCTCCACCGCCACCGTGAGGCGATGGGTGATGAAGAGTACCGTCTTCTGAGCCGTGGCCTGGCGCAGGTGGCGAAGAATGGCCTGGGCGGTCTGGTTGTCCACGCTGGAAAGACAGTCGTCCAAAACCAAGATTGGCGCATCCATTAGCAGAGCCCGGGCGAGAGCTACCCGCTGTCGCTGGCCGCCGGAAAGGGTAATGCCCCGCTCTCCCACCAGCGTGTCGTAACCCTTGGGGAAGTTGAGGATCTCGGCGTGGATGTGGGCGGCTTTGGCGGCCCATTCCACTTCCCAGTCTTCAGCGTCCGGCTTGCCGTAGCGGATGTTGTCCCGAACCGTGGCGCTGAACAGGAAGCTCTCCTGGGGCACATAGGCGATGGCCCGGCGCAGGGATCTCAGTTGGATCTGGGTGATGTCCTGTCCGTCCAAAAACAGTTGCCCCGGCTGGATCTCCAGCAGGCGAGGAAGGGCATTGGCCAGGGTGGACTTGCCCGCCCCAATTGGCCCCACCACCGCCACCAGTTGGCCCGGCTCGAGACAAAAGTGCAGATCCTGTAGAGCTGGCGCTGGGGATCCTGTGCCGGTGTAGGCAAAAGTCAGACCCCTAGCCTCGATACGTCCCTGCACCTTCTCCAAAAGGAGAGGCAAAGCCTCCGGGGCATCGCGGATGGTGGGCTCTACCCGCAGCAAGGCGTCAATCCGCTCCAGGCTAACCTGGCCTCGCTGGTAGGCGGTAAGGGTAAAGCCGAGCAAAGCGGTGGGAAACACCAGCCGTTCTACGTAGAGGGTGAGCGCCGAGAAATCCCCAATCGTCAGCCGCCCCGCGGCAATCTGGGGCCCGCCCACGGCGAGCAGCAACAACAGGCTGAGGCTAACCAAAGCCACCAGAGAAGGGAACAGCAGGTTGCGGGTGAGGGCCAAGCGCAAATTGGCCTGCAACAAGCGGTCATTGCGGCGACGAAACTCCTGCTGCTCGTGCTCTTCCTGGGCGTACACCTTGATCAAGGTGATGCCGTTTACGTCCTCCTGGATGAGATCGCTGAGATCCGCCAGCTCCTGCTGCACCTGAAGCTGCTCCTGCTGCAGGCGGTTGCTGCTTAACTTCACCAGCACCAGCATCACCGGAAACACCGACAGGGCCAGAGCGCTTAGACGCGGCTCAATAGCAAACATGGCCGGCAGCGTACTGCCGTAGGCAAAGATCGTGTTGGCCAAGTTAAGCAGGGCAAAGCCCAACAGGCGGCGGACATTTTCCACATCGCTGGTGATGCGGGTGAGGATGTCCCCGATGGTCTGCTGGGCAAAGTAGGAAGGCTGCAGGGTGAGCAAATGCTCGAAGATGGCCTGCTTGAGGCGAAACTCCACCTGCCGTCCTGCCCCAAACATCCACACCCGCGAGGCAATGCGAATAACCATCATCAGGGTGGAGACACCCAACACCACCAGGGCGTGGAGGGCGATGCGGCTGGGCGCCAGGGTGGCCAGGTTCTGGCTGAGATCATCAACGGCCAGCTTGACATACCAGGGCAGGAACACCCCCAGGCTGTTGACCACCAGCAGGGAGGCAATGCCCAACACCACCTGCTGCCAGTGGGGGCGTAGATAGTGAAGCAACTGTTGCCAGTGGGATCTGGCCACTCGGGTGCTCCTCAAGCCTTTTCCCACTCTAGCGCTGGGCCGGATCCCCCCGGTAGGGATCAGGCTAGAACCTGGGCTGGGGCCTGCTGCGCCAAGAGTTCCACCTGCTGTCGCGCCCAGGCATCCACTGCCAGAATGTCCTCCAGGGTGGGATTGGCAATGACCTGATGCCGCTCGCACACCTGCTCCAAAAGGCGAGGGATATCCAGAAAGCGGATGCGCTCTTGCAGAAAGAGGTTCACCGCCGCCTCGTTGGCCGCATTCAACACCGCCGGCAGGGTTCCTCCTGCCCGCCCAGCAGCATAAGCCAGTTGTAGGCAGGGGTACTTGCGGTGATCCGGCGCCTTAAAGGTAAGAGATCCCAGCTTTACCAAATCAAGAGGCTCCCAGGGGGTGGAGAGGCGCTCCGGCCAACTGAGGCCATAGAGAATGGGCAGGTGCATATCCGGCCAGCCCAACTGGGCCAGGACAGAAGTATCTGCCAGCTCGACCAAGGAGTGGACAATGCTCTGAGGGTGGATGAGGATCTCAATCTGGTCATAGTCCAGGCCAAACAGCCAGTGGGCCTCGATCACCTCCAGGCCCTTGTTCATCAGGGTGGCTGAATCAATGGTGATCTTGCGCCCCATCACCCAGTTGGGGTGTTTGAGAGCATCGGCCAGCGTCGCCTGGTTCAGTTTCTCCACCGGCCAATCGCGAAAGGCTCCCCCTGAGGCGGTCAGCCAGATGCGGCGCAGGGATCCCGCTGGCACTCCCTGCAGACATTGAAAGATGGCCGAATGCTCCGAGTCCACGGGGATGAGCTTCACGCCGTGCTTTTGCACCAGGGGCAGCACCACCGGACCGCCTGCCACCAGGGTTTCTTTGTTGGCCAGGGCAATGTCCTTGCCGGCGCGGATGGCAGCCAGAGTAGGCAACAGGCCAGCACAGCCGACGATCCCCGTCACCACCCGCTGAGCCTCGGGGTGGGCCGCCACCTGACACAGCCCCTCCATTCCTGCCACTAGCTCTGGCAGAGGTTGCAGGCCGCTCAGCAGGGATCGCAGCTCCGGCAGCAGCTCCTCCCGCCCGATGGCTACAATTTGAGGCCGAAACCGCCGCACCTGCTCGGCCAGAAGAGTGACGTTGCTGTGGCTGCTCAAGCCAACAACCCGAAAGCGCTCCGGATACTGAGCCACCAAGTCCAGGGTTTGGGTGCCGATGGAGCCGGTGGAGCCGAGCAGGGTGATGGCTTGCATACTTTAAGGATCCCTTTGCACCTAGCTAAAGAGCGTAACACTCTTTCAGCGCAGACTCACCCTCCTACAGCCTGCCCAAAGGGCGAACGGCCCCGCTTCGCGTTTGAGGATCCCTGCCTTATACCGGCTGCAGGGGATAGTGAGGCCCTTTTTTCCCGACTGCAGACCTTTCCTAACTCTTCATCGGTCGGCAGGGTATGCTTGGCTAGCATAGCCGGCTAGCCTTGCAGAATCTGACCATGCCTTATTCCTCCCGATTCCATCCCTTCTTTGGCCTAGCTCGCTCATGGTCTGTGCTCCTGGGGTTGGGTTTGGCTCTGAGCGTAAGTGCCTGTGGTGGTGGGGGTTCCAGTCGTCCCCTGCCGCCGCTTCCAGCCCCTCCTGCAGGGCGCATCGAGGGATCCCATTTCGACGATCTCAACGGCAATGGTCTGCGAGATCCAGGGGAACCAGGGCTGCCGGGCATCACCACCTTTCTGGACTTGAACAGCAATGGACGCCTCGATCCAGGGGAGCCCAGCACCGTCAGCGATGCCAACGGCAACTTTCGTTTCTCCAACTTGCCCCCTGGCACCTACCACGTCACTGCCCTTTTGCCGCCAGGGCGGGTGTTCACCACGCCGCGCTCAGGGTTGGGGCGGATTGTCGGCGGCAGGCCAGCTCAGCCGGGGGCCTTTCCCTGGATGGTGGCTTTGCTGAAGGCAGCTGAGCCGGATCCTTTTCAGGCGCAGTTTTGCGGGGGATCTCTAATTGCCCCGGAGTGGGTGCTTACCGCTGCCCATTGTTTTTTCAACGATCAAGGCCAGCAGGTGGTGAATGCACGCAACCTGGATCTGTTGTTGGGAACCACCCGTCTGCAATTGGGCGCTGGCCAGCGCATTCGCGCCGCGCAGATCGTCATCCACCCTGGCTACAATCCCCAAGGGGGGCAACGGGGGGGGAACGACATTGCCCTGGTGCGCCTCTCTCAGCCGGCGGCGCTGCCTATCCTGCCGCTAGTGCAACCCGACCAAACCAATCTGACTGCCCCTGGTACTCTTGCCACCATCCTTGGCTGGGGAGCCACCTTCCCCCGCACTCTCGAGGAGGAGCCCAGCGGCTTTCCCAGGGCTCTACAGCAGGCTGAAGTTCCCATTGTCGCCAACGAGGTGTGCAACGCGCCCCAGTCTTACAACGGCATCATTCTAGACACCATGCTCTGCGCCGGTTTTCCTCAGGGGGGTGTGGATACCTGTCAGGGCGATAGCGGCGGCCCTTTGCTGGTGCCCAGCGGCGCTGGCTTTGCCCTAGCCGGGATCACCAGCTTTGGCCAAGGTTGCGCCCAGCCCAATTTCTATGGGGTGTATACACGGGTATCCAGCTTTGTCGGGTTTGTGGAATCGGTAATTGGTGGTGCCCCCAGGCCAACACCGCTACCAATGCCCTCCCCTTCTCCCCGGGAGGGAGCGACAGCCTCCGTGACGGTGAACTTACGGGAGGGGGAGGTAGTTTCTGGGATTACCTTTGGCAGCCGTGCCCAGTAGTCGCCATCGGGTGGCAAGAGATAGTTTAGGATAGAGATCCTGACAACTTCAGTTAATTCAGGAAGGAGATGATCTCTCTATGACCCAGGTGACAATCGGCGAAAACGAAGGGATTGAGTCGGCGCTGCGTCGCTTTAAGCGCCAAGTTGCCAAGGCGGGCATTTTGCGGGATCTGCGCAACCATCGGCACTTTGAAAGCAGCCTGGAAAAGCGCAAGCGGAAAGCAGTGGCAGCCCGTCGCAATCGCCGTAAAGCTGCCAATTGATAACTTGCCTCGAAGCTCAATCGAGAACAAAACTCCCCCTCTCTTACCTGGAGGAGGTCTGTCATGGCGAAGGGAGAAATCGGGGGGGAAAACTGGGCAAAACGCCTGCGCAACGGCCTTGTAGCAGCCCTGGCTGTGCTTTTGGCAGCAGGCTTGTTTTTGGCCAACCAAGCGCGTCAAGCTGGCACGAGCTTGGCAACGCTGGCGGCAGAGGCTGTGCCTTGGGAGGAAGCGCAGGCCAACGGCAAGCCTTCCCTAGTGGAGTTTTATGCCGACTGGTGCACCACCTGCCGCTCCATGGCGCCTCTTCTGGCCAACCTGAAGAAGGAATTTGCCCAGCAAATTAACTTCGTCATGCTCAATGTGGACAACCCCAAGTGGCTGCCGGAGCTGAGCCGCTATCGGGTCAACGGAATCCCTCACTTTCTCTTCTTGGACAGCCAAGGGGAAGTGGTGGGATCGGCCATTGGTGAACAGCCAGCTTCGGTTTTGCGGGCCAACTTGCTGGCTCTGGCAGCCGGGGATCCCTTGCCGCTGACCCAGCCTGGGCCAGTGTCTGCCCTGCAGCCGGGTGGGCCTGTCCTCCCCGCTCAGCCGGATCCGCGCACCCATGGCTAGGACTTGGGCGGGTGATTTGCCCACGCCCGATTTTGCCTGGCTGGATCCCTTGGTTCGCCACTTTCAACTAGGGGAGCCCGAGCTGCTCGAAGCCCTCGGAGGGGGCCTTGTTCACCAGACCTGGAAGCTCAAGACAACCCAGGGATCCTTCGTTGTCCAGCGCCTCCATCCCCAATTTGACCCGGCGGTTACCGAAGATGGCCAGGCCATTGGCTTTTGGCTACGGCAGCAGGGTTTTCCGGTTCCCCAATTCCGCCGCGCTTGCGATGGCTCCCTGCACCTAAGCTGGGGGGGAGGGCTGTGGCGGGTTATGGACTGCCTGCCGGGATCCTCTTACTCAACTCCTCCTGCCTGGAGCTATCTGGAACAAGCAGGGGCAGCGGTTGGGCGCCTACATCGCCTTTTGGCCGGATGGCACTACTCTTTTCGCTTTCAGATCCCTCACTTTCACGACACGGCCTATTTTTGGCAGCAGCTCTGCCAGCGCAGCCCCGACCCGGAAATAAGGGCAGAGTGGCAATTTTTTGTCGAGACCGTGCCCAGGTTGCTTTTGCCGCCAGGACTTCCGACTCAGGTTATCCATGCCGATCTCAAATTCAACAACTTTTTGTTTGACGAAAGGGGAAAATTTGCCGGCCTGGTGGATCTCGACACCTTTATGGACCACAACCTGTACGTTGAGCTAGGAGATGCCTTGCGCTCCTGGGGCCGGAAAGGGGAGGCCGTTGAGGCCGAGGCAATCCTAGCAGGGCTGCGCGGCTACGCCCAAACCGGCAACCTGCGCGCTCTGCAGCCGGAGCTCCTTCTGCAAGGGATCCAGTTGATGACGCTGGAGTTGGGGATGCGCTTTTTGCTGGATTGGTTCGAGGACTGCTACTGGAATTGGGATCCGCAGCGGTACGCCAGTCGCCGGGATCACAACCTCGCCCGCTGCCGACGGCAGATCCGCCTCTACCAACACCTAACCCAGCTGGCACCCCAACTGTTGGAGTCCATATACGCCCTTGCTTCAGGAGAGGGAAATTGGTTAAGTTAGGGGCAACTTCCTCTTCTTTGCGTGGCTTTTATGAGCACCATTCAACTTCCCCGCTGGCTGGAATTGGCTCTGCCCTTCTTTCACCCAGTGCTGATGATTTTGGCCTCTGCCCTAGCTCTCTATACTCTCTATCTGGGTCTCCAGGTGCGGCGGCTGCGCACCGCCTCGGCGGAAGAGCGCAAGGAGTTAATTAAGGGCAAGTTTGGCCAGCGGCATTTCCTGGCAGGATCTCTCTTCTTGCTGTTGATGGTGTTTGGGGCCCTGGGAGGCATGGCCGTGACCTACATTAGAAGCCACAAGCTGTTTGTTGGGCCCCACCTGCTGGCCGGCCTGGGCATTGTAGCCCTAGTAACCACCTCTGCCGCTTTGGCACCCCTGATGAAGGATGGCCAAAAGGTCTGGGCCCGCAATGTCCACCTGCTGCTCAATGTGGTGATCTTGGGGATCCTGGGCTGGCAGGCGGTAACCGGCTTTCAAATCGTGCAGCGCATCGTCAACCAGATGCTAGCCTCTCCTCAGGTAACCTAGCCCTTTTCCAGCCAAGGGCAGGGAAGGCGTCCATACCATGATGGACGCTATCTCTTTGGATAAGGCTTCTTTCCCAGGTACTCAGCCCTAGCAAGCGGTTCTCCCATGCCTGGTAGCCCCCTCCCCAGTTGGGTCAAGCGCTCTATCGGCAAGGCCAGCGATATCTCGGCAGTTCAGCGGGTGATCAAGCAGCGGGGACTGCACACCATCTGCGAGGAGGGACGCTGCCCCAATCGGGCCGAGTGCTACAGCCAAAGGACTGCCACCTTTCTGCTGATGGGCGGGATCTGCACCCGCGCCTGTTCTTTCTGTCAAGTGGCCAGCGGACGGCCTGCTCCCCTCGACCCGGAAGAGCCGGAAAAGGTGGCCGAAGCGGTGGAGCTGCTGGGGCTGCGCTATGTAGTGCTTACCTCGGTGGCCCGCGATGACCTGCCCGACCAGGGATCTGGCCGCTTCGTGGAGGTGATGGAGGCCATCCGGCGGCGCTGTCCTGGGATCCAGATCGAGGTGCTTACCCCTGACTTTCGGGGGGATCGCGACTGCATTGCCCGGGTGGTGGCGGCCAGGCCGGCCTGCTACAACCACAACATTGAGACGGTGCGGCGGCTGTCGCAGGCGGTGCGGCGCAGTTCTGGCTACGACCTATCCCTGCGGGTTTTGCAAACTGTGAAGGAGCTGGATCCCAACCTGCCCACCAAGTCCGGCCTCATGCTGGGGCACGGGGAGACCCGCGAAGAAGTGCTGGAAACGTTTCGGGATCTGCTGGCAGTGGGGTGCGAGCGGCTCACCCTGGGGCAGTACCTACAGCCTTCCTTGGCCCACCGCCCAGTGCAGCGCTACTGGACGCCAGAGGAGTTTGCTGAGCTGGGCGAGATTGCCCGCCAGATGGGGTTTCGCCAGGTGCGCTCTGGGCCCTTGGTGCGCAGCTCCTACCACGCTGCCGAGATGGGGCAGGACTAGGCCCCCTAGACCTTGGCAGCTAGCTCCTTGCTGCCCACGAGATCCCGCAGGACGGCCCCCAGGCCAAACCCTTCGCGGACCCAGCGGCTCAGCAGGGGTGGCGTCAGGGATCCCAGACGGTATAGGCTTGCCCCTGCCACCACTCCCGCCAGGAGACCGTTGCCCCAACTGCCCCCCAGCCAGGTGCCTAGCCCTTCGGCCAACAGCAGCAGCATGCCATTAAGCAGCAGCGGTCGCCCCAAGTCCTCCAAAGCCCTGCGGAGGGATCCCCAGGGCAGGCGCAGCCGCATCCCCAAGCCTAACACCCACAGACTATCCAGGAGGATCGCAAGCAGCAGATCCAAGCCCAGGGGCGCTAAGCCCACGGCGACCCCCTTGCCAAGGGCGCAGGCTGTACCCCACTGCTCCAGATGGCGGGCGTGATACTGCCACTGCTTCTGCCAAAGCTGAGCCTGGAGGCGCTCCAGCCGCTTCAGCCCATTGAGGGCCAGGAGGGACTCCGCCTCCGTCTGCAAAATCTCCACAATTTGGCTTTGCAAAGCTGCGATCTGGGGAGCAGGTCGCTCCCACTCCAAAGTGATGCGGCCATCTGGCCAGTGGGTGCGGACTTTCTGGGGTTTTGGGCAAGCGGACACTGTCAGGATCTCCTGCGGCAACACCCAGCCCAGGTGGCGGCTAATTTGTTCGCGAATTGCCTGCAGCTCCGCCTCCGAGTAGAGATCGCACTTATTCAACACCAGCAGGAGGGGCTTGTGCAGGGTGCGCAGCTCCAGCAGCGCCTGGTACTCCAGCTGGGTCAAGTCGCCGGCGATTACAAACAGGATCAAATCCGCCGCCCGGGCCACCTCCCAGGCCAACTGCTCGCGCGCTTCTCCGTTGACCTCGTTTAAGCCAGGCGTATCGATGAGCCGCACCTGCCAAGGGATCCCTGGCCCCGGTCGCCACAGCAGCGATTGCGGCTTTTGAGTCACGCCATTTAGGGGCCCCACTTCCAGCCGAGCCTCGCCAACTAGGGCATTCACGACTGCTGACTTGCCGCGGTTGACCAGCCCAAACACGGCAATGGAAAATAACCGCGCCCTCAGTCGCCTGCGCAGAGCAGACAGAGCCTTCAGCTCCGGCTGCAGGTCGGGACGCTTGGCCAGCGGTTGCCAGTGATCCCAGCAGCGCTGAAAAACCGTCTCGGCTTGGGCTAGGGGAGTGGTCATCGACAGAAAATCACTCCAAAGGGAATTGGCCACTGCGGCCCACCTTCCCCCCAGCGAAGGGAAGTTAGGTGGGATCGGCCACTTGGAGAATGGGGCATGATTATTTGTAGCGTCAACACTCCCCAAGTGGCTCGAGGAGCTTTCCGTATGCTCTACCGCTTCCCCAAGTCCCTACGCTGGCTACGGCTGGGGGGATCCCATCGCTCCAAGCAAGAACGCCAGATCGTGCGCAGCCTACTAGCCTTTGCTGGGGCCCTGCTGGCTGTGGACATCCTGCTTTTAGGTGCTCTCCACTAGGGCATTTCCCTGTTTCTTGGAAAGAAGCGCTATCATGGAAGTCCACGGGTTAAACTCCCCCGAGAGCTTTGTAACTCCTACGAGGCAGGTCGGATGGATTGGGTAGAAAAGGTTCTCGAAAAGATCCGCGAGTGGGTGGAACGTGTCATTGACGCTTTGCTGGGAAGTCCTCAGCCCCAACCTGCACCCATTCCGGTAGAAAATGGATCCCCTCGTCGTCGTTAATCCGACCGCCCTAGCCACCAGCGGCGAGCTTTTGAGCATCTTGGTGTTGCACGGCCCCAACCTTAACCTACTGGGGGAGCGGGAGGTCAGCATCTACGGCTCAGTTTCCCTGGAGCAGGTGGATCAGGCTCTGCATCGGCAAGCAGAGCTGCTGGGGGTAAAGCTGGAGATCCTCCAGTCCAACCATGAGGGAGTGCTCATCGACGCCATTCACCGCGCTCGCCAGCAGCATGCCGGCATTTTGATCAACCCAGGCGCCTATACCCACACCAGCATTGCTCTGCGCGACGCCATTGCCGCTGTGGGATTGCCTACTGTAGAAGTTCACCTAAGCAACATCTACCGCCGCGAGCCTTTCCGCCAGCACTCCTACATCGCGGCTGTAGCCCTTGGGCAAATCAGCGGATTTGGGGCCCATAGCTACTTGCTAGGACTACAGGCGCTCGTGCAACACCTGCGGATGCCAGCAGCCTAGCTAACTTGGTTGGAGAAGCAGGTGAGCCTTCTTTTGGCTATCCTACGCGATAGCCAGGCTCAACTCATTGACCCCCATGCTGACGTTACAAGCTGTGGCCGAGCTGCTGCAAACCCCTCTGCAAGGGGATCCTCAGCTGTTGAGCTGGCCGGTTCAGACCCTCTGCACCGACAGCCGCCGCTTGCAGCCCGGGTCGATCTTTGTTGCCCTCAAGGGAGAGCGCTTTGACGGGCACGATTTCATTCCCCACGCCATGAGCAAAGGGGCCATTGCTGTCATCAGCCAGCAGCCGGTGGCTGCACCCCATTTCTGGGTTCCAGATACCCTAGCTGCCTACCAGCGCCTAGCCAGAGCCTGGCGGGAGCAGTTTGCCATTCCCGTGGTGGCCATCACCGGCTCAGTGGGCAAGACCACGACCAAGGAAATGCTGGCGGCTGCCCTCTCCCGCTACGGCAGCGTTCTCAAAAGCGAAGCCAACCACAACAACGACATTGGCGTGGCCCAGACACTGCTGCAGATGCGACCTGAGCACCAGTTTGCCGTGCTGGAAATGGCCATGCGCGGCCCCGGCGAAATTCGCCGCCTGGCCCAGACGGCTCAGCCTACCCACGCCCTGATTACCCATATCGGCACTGCCCACATCGGCAGACTGGGATCCCGCGAGGCCATTGCCGCCGCCAAGTGCGAGCTGCTGCAAGAGCTAGGCCAAGGGGGAGTGGCTCTGCTCAACGGTGAGGATCCCTTGCTGCTGGCCACTGCCGCCAGGGTGTGGTCGGGGCCAACCCTCACCTACGGCCTTGACCAAGGTGAGCTGCGAGGGCAGTGGGATCCGCAGGCGCAGACGGTTACCGTGGAGGGCTTGACCTTGCCAGTGCCCCTGCCAGGCAGGCACCATGCCCTCAACTGGATGGGGGTGCTGGCCGCTGTGCGCAGCTTGGGGTTGGATTGGGAACGCCTGCGAGAGCCTATCCTCTTGCCCACGCCCCTGGAGGGGCGTAACCGCCACCTCAAGCTGGCAGGAGATGTGGAAATTTGGGATGAGACCTACAATGCCTCGCCAGAGGCCATGATCGCGGCTCTCCAGCTTCTGGCCCAAACCCCCGGAAAACGGCGCTGGGCAATCCTGGGCCCCATGCGGGAGCTGGGGGAGCATGCCCCTTACCTTTACGCAGAGGTGGGGCGCGCTGCTGCCCCTTTGGGGTTGGAGCGGCTTTTGCTTTTGGATCCCGAGGGGGAAATGCAGCCGCTCATTGAGCAGAGGCCAGCGGCTCAGGTAGAGCGCTGTAGGGACGAATCAACCCTATTGGAAATCTTGCTGCACCAGGTGCAGGCGGGGGATCGGCTGCTATTTAAAGCAGCGCGAGCCATCCAGTTGGAGCGGGTGCTGCAGCGCTTTTTGCAGGCCTGGCAGGCCTAGGCTAAGCTAGGAAATAGCCGCTAGCCAGACTCACCTCCCCGCTTGAGGGGAGCAGTTTCGATTTTTTCCCTTTGCCTGGACAGTATGTACTACCACAACCCTTCTCTGCGGGAGGAGCCGCGGGATCAACCGCCAGTGCTCCTGCCCTCCAGAGGCGGCCTCTCTATCTTGGACTGGCTACGCCAGGAAGGTCGCTTGCTGGAACAGCCAATTGAAGTTCCTGAGATTACCCTAGACGACGATCTCGAGGAGATTGACGACTTGATCGGCGACGACTTCGTCGAGGACTTCGAGATGGAGGAAGAGGAGTAGGTCAGAGTCAGCTAGCGCTGCGAGGCTCTGCTGGGGGGAGGATCGAAATAGAGCTAGGGGCGCTAAAGTAGAGAGAGAAGGGGCGTTGGCCGAGCGGTTTAGGCAGCAAACTCATAATTTGCCTTACACAGGTTCGACTCCTGTACGCCCCACTGGCAAAGCGATCCCCCTGGCTGAAACTGACTCGCTGCGGCGTGGAAGCTCAAGCCTAGTGGGATCTTCGCTCCCTCCAACGCTCAGGCAAGGTGGCGGGGGCTCCGTATTGGGACTGGAGCTGGCTGAGAAATTGTTCCTGCCAGGCACGCAAGTCAGCCAAAGGGGCGCCGCTGTTCATCAGGGCAAACCAAATGTCCCCCCTTTCGGTTGGCAAGACTCCCGCCAAGGTGCTGATGCCGCTGAGGGTGCCGGATTTGGCAATCATCCCCTCCGGCAACAGCCGCCGCTCCAACACTCCCCCATCTTGGCCGACGACAGCAAAAGCATCGGCTAGAGAAAGCCCTTGCTTTTCCAGAAGCAGTTGGATTGCCTGAAACAAAGCCACACTGGCCCGTGGAGAAATGCGGTTTTCCACTCCCAACCCCGAGCCGTTAACTAGCTGTAGCTCGGCAGGCGGGATCCCTGCGGCCTCACGGGCCAGTTGAGCCACCTGGTCTGCTCCCCCCACCGCCGTGGCCAACATCTCGGCCATGGAGTTGTTGCTGTAGAGATTCATCAGCTTGAGCAAGTGAATAAGGGGGGGCGACTCATGTCTGAGCAAAACTTGGGCGTTAGCTGGGATTTGCTGGGCAATCCGCACCGAGCCCAAGATCTCCACCTGGGGCTTGGGTGTGCCGGGAGGCAAGGTTTGAAACTGGATCTGGGCTTCTGGCGGCCAGCGCCGCGCATCCAGCCCCCGCTGCAGCAGAGCTCCCGAGCGGGCTACATCCAGGGAAAAGTTCATGTAAAAGCGGCCTACCACCACCAGATCCCCGCGCACTTGGCGGATCCCCCGGGCGTTGAGGGCGTTGCCCACCAAGAAGGCCTCTTCCCACACGAAAAAAGGATCCCCTCCTCCCAAAACCCAGAGATCCCCCTGCAAAACTCCCTTAGCGGTTAAGGGGCCGGTGGCCAACCAGGTGGTAACAAAGCGGTGCTGCGGGCCAAGCTGCTGCAAAGCAGCCAGGGTAGTGGCCACCTTAGTCAGCGAGGCGGCCGGCAGAGGGGTGGATCCCTGGTGCTGCCCCAAAACTTGGTCGCCTCTTTGCAGCCAAACCCCCTGCGCCGTAGGCGAAAACCCCCGCCTAGCTAACTGCGCTAGATGGATTTGCACCTGAGGTTGCAGGGATCCCGGCGAAGAGGGCAGCGCCCCTAGCCAAAGCCCTGCTGCTGAGAGCAGCCCAACCCCTGCTCTTACTCCGCGTCTCCACCGGCTCATCAACCCTCAAAGCGCCGCGAGGATAAATCCTTCAGCTGGGTAACTCCCAGCTGCTTTCTTCCCCAGACTCCACGTCAATGGTGCCAGGGGGCGTTTGCCGGTGGAAGTATCCATCGGCAACAAACAGGGGCTCGCCACAACTGGGACAAAAGAAGTGGCTGCCTTCAAGAGCTTGCGCCTCTGACCCACAGACCGGGCAGCGATCTGTCGTAATCCAGCGGCGGGCCCACCAGCGGAAGGCCAGCAGCACCAACAGCGGTAGAGAGAGCAAAAACAAAAGCAGGGCTACCAAGCCAACCATCAGCCAGCCCAGGCCGAGGCCGGTTAGCAAAGCTGCCACGGCCAGGGATCCCAGCCAAAAACCCCAGCCAGTTAGAGAAATGGAATAGGTTTTGGGCTGCTCAAAGCGCATCTTTTTCCGCCTTCCTCAATACTTGCCAACACTGCTAGGACAGGCCTTTTCCTGAGCATGGTAGCCCAAACTTGCCGCCAGCAAGATGCTGCAAGAGTAGGCTAGCTCATCCTAGGGGGACAAGCTAGACCAGACGCTGCAACTGCTCCAGGAGGGAAAACCGCTGGCAGGGCTCTTAGGGAAGCTATCAGAAGCTATTATCAATTACAGAACTTATTGACGGTCACGGCCGCGTTGCCTAGGAGTGGAGGGGCAGGGTCATGGTCTATACGGAAGAAGCTTTCAAGGCGGAGCTAAACGCGAGGGGCTGGCGAGCCACTCGGCAACGGGAGATTATCCTACAGACCTTTCAAAACCTACCCGAGGGGACTCACCTGAGTGCCGAGGAGCTGCACAAGAAGTTGCAGGAAGAAGGCCATAAAGTTAGCCTCTCCACTATCTACCGCACTGTCAAGCTAATGACACGCATGGGCATTTTGCGGGAGCTGGAGCTGACGGAAGGTCACAAACACTACGAGATCAACCATCCGGCTCCCCGCCACCACCACCATTTGGTTTGCATTAAAACCAACAAGGTCATTGAGTTTAAAAACAATGCCATCCTCAGCATCAGCCAAAAGGTGGCGGAAAAATACGGCTTTAAGCTGCTCGATTGCCAGCTCACCATCATTGGCATTAGCCCCGAGGGACAGCGCTCGATTGTGTAGCCAAAAACTTCTAAGGCTGAGCTTTGCTTAGGTTGCTCTCCGACCTAGTGGAGCAGTGCTGCCGCTGGGAGGGGGATAAGCCACCTGTTGTTACCAACTCAGCCCGTCAACCCTGGCCGTGGACACCGTCTGCAAGCTCAAACTGGGCACTTCAGTCAGATCGTGGCGCCAGTGCCGGCGACCCGAGGCCAAACCGCCCTGGCAGCATTGCTCCTACCGGGTGCAGGGGAAGAGCCCAGCTATCAAGCTCCTTTCCAGCGGCAAACACAACCCACCGCTAGTGATCCTCTAGACCTAGGACAAACGGACACTGGTTGAGATCTTGCGGTACAAGCCGCACGCTGTGTAGCACAGCAAGTAGGCGAAGCATCCCCGCCCTTCAGGGCTGAGGAGAACGTCAACCCCCTACTGCGGGAGATGACTATGAACGAACAGGAAGTGGCGCACTGGCTGGAGAGGGCCCTGGCCGATCTGCGCCTGAGAGTCCAAGTCAAGGCCCAGCCCCTCCAAGACAGCCCTGGGGACTATGCTTTGGTGGTCATGCTCAATCGCCCTGCCAATGCTGCCCTCAACTACGAGCAGCTAACCGCTTGGTTCCGGAAGGCTGTAGCTAGCCGCTACCCCCAAGTCAAGCGCTTAGCTCTCTACAGTCGCCCTATGGGTCAGCAGCAGGCTGACTGGAAGACGCAGGTGAGACTGGGGCCGGGGCTAACCACAGAAGGGACTCTGCAGCCAGATCTCAGCCACTACTGCTTTGTCCTAGACCGCCAGTTGCTCACTGCCGACCTGCCCCAACCCTCCAGCGTGGTGCGCCAGGCAGTCTTGGGTTTTCACGGCCTCACTTCTGGGCAAAAAGAGGAGGTGCTGCCCCTACTGCCCACCTTGTTTCGCAACCCTAGCGCTGTCTCCACAGTGACGCTGTCAGTGGAAGCATCCTTGTGGTTGGAACCTCTGAAAAGTCTTAGCCCCTATGAGCTGCGCCTGCTGAGCATTTGGCTAAGCCGCTACTGTTTCAGCCCTAGCCGCACCTTGGCTGATTTGGATCCCGCCGCCTCAGGCTGCAAAACCGGCCAGGCAAAACGCAACTATCGCGCTCCCCAAGGGGGGGTGGCGCTGGTTTTGGCCAGCTTTGCCGGCAACCTGACAGTGGCCGCAGGCCTGACCCTAGGCCTATTGTTTGGCATGGTGTTTGTGCTGGCCCTGGCTGTTTTCGGCACCCTGGAAGGAGGGCTCTCTTTCGGCTCTTTCCTTCTCGCCGTTTTGCTTGCCCTGGCCTTCAACGCCCTAGTCTTCTTTTTGTCCCCCTGGGTGATGGACTGGATCCAGCAGAGCCTCTACGGCACCCAGTGGGTGAGCTTGGGGGAAATTGAGCGCCGCAGCCCCGAAAGCGCGGAGGTGATTGAACGCGTCTGCCGGCAGCACAAGCTAAAGCAGCCGAAGCTGGGTCTGATCCCCGATCAAAACCCCACCGCCTTCACCTATGGCAGCCTGCCCAATAACGCCCGCATCGTTGTCAGCGAGGGCCTATTTACCTACCTGGAAGATGAAGAGGTGGCCACGGTCTATGCCCACGAGCTGGGGCATGTTATCCACTGGGATTTCGCTGTCATGACCCTAGCTTCCACGCTATTGCAGCTCCTCTACCTTCTCTATGTCTATGTGCGCGATCGCGGGAGCAGTGAGGGCCGTAACCGCAGAGGGGGGAAAAACCTGGCTTTCCTGGCGCTGGTGGCCTACCTCTTCTACGTGGCTGGCTCCTATTTGGTGCTGTATCTGTCGCGGGTGCGGGAGTACTTTGCCGATTACTTTGCTGCCGAAACCACCGGCAACCCCAATGCCCTTGCACGGGCTCTGGTGAAAATTGCCTTTGGCATTGTTCAGGAGGGAGAGCGGGAGCAGGACGAGGCAACTCGTCGGCGCAGCACCCGCCTGTTGGAGGGGATGCGGGCCTTGGGGATCTACGACGCCAAGGCAGCAGGGACGGTGGGGACAGCCTACCGGCTTGCTTCGGATCCCAGCCAGGTGGGCAGGGTGTTTTTGTGGGATCTGTTTAACCCCTGGGCCTGGTGGATGGAGCTGAACTCCACCCATCCCCTCACCGGCAAGCGGGTGCGGGCGCTAGCCACCTATGCCGAGCAACTGGATCTGCCGGTGGAGTTCGATATGGCCAGCGTGGTGGCCCAAGGCAAGCAGCTCAACCGCCAGCAGCTCTATGGCAGTTTCCTCCTGGACATGCTGCTGTTGAATGCCGAGTGGCTGGGAGCAATCTTGGGAATGGGGCTGGGGATCCCAGCTCTACAGGCAGGATCTTACGGCATGTTTGCCGGCCTGGTCCTGGCGGGAGCCAGCTTGGGCCTGCTGCTGAAGATGCCAGTGATGTACCCCAGCTTGGAGAACCCGCCGGCGTTGACGGTGTTGAAGGCGCTGAGCAACCCCTACACCAGCCCCTTGCGCGGGTTGCCAATGCAGCTGCAGGGGCGGGTAATTGGGCGGGGGAATCCGGGCTATCGCCTTGGCGCCGACCTCAAGTTCCAGGATGAGACGGGGATGATGTTCTTGCGCTACGCTTCCCGCTTTGGGCCACTGGGCAACTTCCTGTTTGGGGCCAGGCAGGCCGCAGGGCTGATTGGCAAAGAGGGAACAGTGGTCGGGTGGTTCCGGCGGGGGGTGGCTCCCTATCTGGATCTGTCCCGCTTCCAGAGCCGCTATGGCGAAGTGGTGACCAGCCACCCTCCTTTTGGGCAGGCGGTGCAGGTGGCACTGGGCTTGCTTGGTGCCCTGCTGTTGATGGCCTTTTCCCCTTTCTAGGGGGCCTGCTCAGGAGGCAGTCGCTTGCTCACCGGTAGCACGGGCGTAGTCGTCGCTGAAGCGGACAATGTCGTCTTCGCCCAGGTACTGGCCGTTTTGCACCTCGATGATCACCAACGGGATGACACCGGGGTTTTCCAGGCGGTGCTTGGTGCAGGGGGGCACGTAGGTAGACTGGTTGGTGGTGATCAGCCGCTCTTCGTTGCCGCAGGTTACTTTGGCGGTGCCGGCAACGACGATCCAGTGTTCGCTGCGGTGGTAGTGCATCTGCAAGCTAAGACGACGCTTGGGCAGCACCACAATCCGCTTGATTTTGTAGCCAGGGCCCTCGTCCAGCACCGTAAAGCTGCCCCAGGGGCGAGTTTCCGTATTGCTCTCGAGGAGCTTGTGAAAAACTTCAGCCGAGAAGGTGGCTGGCAGTTTTTCCTCTGAGGGCAGGGGGGAATTAGGGGTTTCTAGCATAGGCTGCTCTCCTGGGCGCCCTGCCTTCAGCTTATCCTACGGAGCTGGAAAGTAGCCCAACTCCCCTCAAGTCTTGTGGGATCATGGAGAAGTCTCCTCATCTTGCTCCTCCATGCGTTCCTACCCGGTTCACATCCACGACCGCCAGAAAGACGCCCACTATCTCATCCAGGTGCCCGCCGACCAATATATCCTGGAGGCTGCCGAAGCCCAAGGGATCCAGCTTCCCTTTGCCTGTCGCAACGGTGCCTGCACCACCTGTGCGGTGCGGATCCGGCGGGGATCCCTCTACCAGCCGGAGGCAATGGGGATCTCGCGGGAGCTGAAGGAGCAGGGCTACGGGCTGCTGTGCGTGGGCTATGCCCGCTCCGAGCTGTGGGTGGAAACCCAAGACGAAGACGAGGTCTACGAGCTGCAGTTTGGCCGCTACTTTGGCCAGGGGCGGGTACGAGCGGGGATCCCCATCGACGATGAGTAATTTCTCTGCCTCAGTTGCCCCTGAAGACCTGTTGCCGGATCCCCAGCCTTCGCAGCCTCAGGGCTGGCTGTTGGGGTCGGCGGCCCTGATCCCGGTGAACCTGGCCCCTAGTCTGTTGCTGGCAGTGGTGGGGACGGTGCAGAGCTATGGCCGCTGCTGGCAGCAGATCCGGCGGGATCCCTTGTTGGGCTTGGCAGGCCTGCTGAGCGCGGCGGCAGTGGCAACGGCGCTGCTGGGGGAGGACTGGCGGCTGAGCTTGCCGGGGATGTTCAACTACTGGCCCTTTCTGCTGATGCTGCCGGCCTTTGGGGGAGCGCTGGCCGATCCTGAAAGTCGCCGGCGCCTGGCGCAGGTGTTGGTGCTGGGCAGTGGGCTGATGCTGCTGTTGGGCTGGGGAGAGGTCCTGTGGGGGTGGCAGGGCCATCTCTTCTTGGGGCCGCTCTGGATTACGGGAGTGGCTGGCGGGGAGCGACCGGCAGCGGCCTTTACCTCCCCCAACCTCCTGGCCATTTACCTAGTGATCCACCTGTGCTTGGCGGCAGGGCTGTGGGGGGTAACTCGATCCCGCCTCACCCGAGCAGGGCTAGTGGCGATGCTGGGGCTGGGATCTCTGCTGTTGCTGCTGACAGCCTCCCGCAGCGGCTGGGGGGCAGGGGGATTGGCTCTACTCATTGGGTTGGTGCTGCGGCGCTGTTGGTGGGGGATCGCCCTCTTGGCCGGCCTGGGGCTAGCCAGCTTGGCGGCGGCTTTGGATTGGCCCGGCTGGCGGGCAGTTGTGCCTTCGTTGATTTGGAGCCGTCTGGCGGACACCTGGGATCCCCAGGCCCCCCACTTTAGCTCAACCGCCAACCGCCTCGATGCCTGGCGCTTTGCCCTGCAGATGGTGCGGGAGCGGCCCCTGACCGGCTGGGGCTGGCAGAGCTTTCC
>NZ_JANSHR010000028.1:0-23745 GCF_047461675.1 Synechococcus sp. R70.1 | reverse complement strand
CTGGCCCCTGATCCCATCAAGCCAGGGGATCTCCTCTCCCTGGAGATCACAGACCTAACTCCCGAAGGAGATGGCATTGCCCACACCCTTGGCTACGGGCGGGGGCGGGTGGTGTTTGTAGCCCAAGGCGTGCCCGGGGATCGGGTGGTGGCCCAGGTTCTCGAGATCAAGCGCAACTACCTGGTCGGGCGAATTCGTTCGCTCGTTACTCCCTCGCCGCACCGAGTGCGTCCAGCCTGCATTGTTGCCGACAAGTGCGGTGGCTGCCAGTGGCAGCACGTCAGCTACGAGCAGCAGTTGGCCACCAAGCAGCAAATTCTCCGCAACGCGCTAGAGCGGATTGGCGGCCTTTCCTTGCCGGAGCCCGTCCCCATTTTGGGATCCCCGCAGCCGCTGCGCTACCGCAACAAGGTCACCTACCCCATTGCCAAAGCAGAGGGCCAGCCGCTGCGCATGGGCTACTACCGACGGGGCAGCCACCGCTTGGTAAACCTCAACCAGTGCCCTGTCCAGGACGAGCGACTGGATGTGTTCCTGAGGGAAATCAAGCGGGATCTGCAGGAAACCGGCTGGAGTGTGTACGACGAAAGCCGCCACCAAGGCCAGTTGCGCCATCTGGGCCTGCGCATTGGCCGCCGCACCCGCGAGGTGCTTCTCACTCTGGTGAGTTGCAGCCGCGACCTACCTCACCTGGAAAGGTGGGCCAAACGCTGGATGCAGCGCTACCCCGACTTGGTGGGGGTCTGCCTCAACCTCAACCCAGCCCGCACCAACGTCATCTTTGGCCAGCAAACGGAGGTCATTGCTGGACGGGGATCCCTGCGGGAAGAACTGGCCGGTCTTTCCTTTTGGATTGATAGCACCTCCTTCTTCCAGGTCAACACAGAGCAGGCGGAGGCCTTTTTTACCTGGATAGTGGATCAGCTCCATCTGCGCGGCGAGGAGACCGTTCTAGATGCCTACTGTGGCATCGGCACCCTAACCCTGCTCTTGGCCCAGCGGGCCAAACGGGCGATGGGGGTGGAAGTCCTGCCCGCGGCGGTGGCCCAGGCCCGCTACAATGCCCAGTTCAACGGCATCACTTCGGCCCAGTTTTTCCAGGGCGCAGTAGAAGCGGTTTTGCCGACTCTGCCTCCTGCCGATGTTGTGGTGTTGGATCCGCCGCGGCGGGGCTGCGAGCGGCAGGTGCTTGAGATCCTAAAGCAGCAACGGCCCCGGCAGATCGTTTACATTAGCTGTCATCCTGCCACCTTGGCGCGCGACCTGCAAATCCTTATGGCCGAGGGATCCTACCGCCTAACCCAATGGCGAGCTGCTGACTTCTTTCCCCAAACAGGCCATGTAGAGGGAGTGGTCTTTTTGGAACGGGTCTGAGGAACTTTGCCCAGCTTGCCGCGGAGCTGCCCTCTGGGTAAGCGCACTAGCCGGAGGCGACAAATGCTAACGTCAAAGTAAAGTTTCGCAACGGACTTTTTCCCTCCCACTCTCAATGCTTAGAGCTGGAATTGTCGGCCTGCCCAATGTGGGCAAATCGACTCTATTCAACGCTCTCTGCGAAAATGCCAAAGCGGAGGCGGCCAACTTTCCTTTCTGTACCATCGAGCCCAACATCGGACGGGTGGCCGTGCCAGACGAGCGCCTGGAGGTGCTGGCTAAGATCAGTGGCTCGGCGGCCATTGTTCCCGCTCAAATCGAGTTTGTCGATATTGCCGGGCTGGTGGCTGGTGCCAGCAAGGGGGAGGGCTTGGGCAACCAATTTCTCTCCCACATCCGCCAGGTGGACGCCATCGTGCATGTGGTGCGCTGCTTTAAAGACGAGAACATTGTCCACGTGGCTGGCTCGGTGGATCCCGTGCGAGACATAGGGGTGATTAACCTAGAGCTGGCCCTGGCCGATCTGGCCCAGATTGAGCGACGCTTGGAACGGGTGCGCAAGCAGGCCAAATCCGACAAAACGGCTCAAGTAGAGCTGCAGGCCCTGGAGAAGCTGCAGGCTGCTCTGGACGAGGGCAAGCCGGCTCGCCTGGTGCCCCTTAGCGCAGAGGAGGAGGTCGCCATCAAAGGGCTGGGGCTGCTCACCCGCAAGAAGGTGATCTACGCCGCCAACGTGGCAGAAACGGAGCTAGCCACTGGCAACGACTGGGTAGAGCAGGTGCGGCAGGTGGCCCAGGCAGAGGAGGCGCGTGTGGTGGTGGTCTCGGCCCAGGTGGAGGCGGAATTGGTGGAGTTGCCGCCTGAAGAGCGACAGGCTTATCTAGAGTCGCTGGGGGTGAAAGAAGGGGGGCTGAAATCCTTGATCCGCGCCACCTACGAGCTGTTGGGCCTGCGCACCTACTTTACCTCTGGTCCCAAAGAAACCCGCGCCTGGACAATCCCTGCCGGTGCCACTGCTCCCCAGGCGGCGGGGGTCATTCACTCGGATTTTGAGCGGGGCTTTATCCGGGCGGAAACGATAGCGTATGAGGATCTAGTGGCAGCGGGATCCCTGAGTGCTGCCCGAGAAAAGGGCTTGGTGCGCAGCGAGGGCAGAGACTACGTGGTTCAGGAAGGAGATGTAATGCTCTTCCGCTTCCATGTCTAGGGGCCCTTTCCTGAGAAAGCCGTTGACGCTGTAACGAAACATCACAATAATTGGACTAGATAAACAATTGCTTTAAGGGACGCATTGATGGACCTGCTGCAATACGGGCCAATGGCCTGGGTTTACCTGGCAATTTTTGCTTCCATCATCTGGTGCATCTGGGGTCGTTCGGAAGACGACATTATGTTTTAGCTCAAGCAGGAGGGATTCCTCTGCTGAAGCTACTCTTTGGCTGGCAGCGGATCCCTCCTTGTCAACCTCAGGTGATGTCCTCCCTCAATCCCCCTACTAGGACGGATACACCCAGATGCCGTGCCACTCCAAGCAGTCTGCGTCCCAACAGAGCAAGGGAATTCAGCTAGGCTCGCACTTCCTCCCTCTTGGGCAGCCGCTCTGACAGCGAAGTAGCTTACAAGAGTTATGGGCGTTACTAGCTTGATCTCCCGGCGTCCCCTGCCTGGAGCGGAACGGACAGAAGAGGGGTACCGTCTTTCTTGGCGGGGAGTGGCGGTGATGGGGGTACTCAATGTAACCCCCGATAGCTTCAGCGACGGCGGCCAGTGGGGATCCGTGGAGGCAGCCGTGCAAGCGGCCAAGGCCATGGCAGCAGCGGGAGCTCTGATTGTGGATATTGGCGGCGAGTCTACCCGGCCGGGGGCGGAGCCGGTGTCGGTAGAGGTGGAGTGCGACCGGGTTTTGCCCGTGATTCGGGCTCTAGAAGGATCCGGAATTCTCCTCAGCGTCGATACACGGCGAACAGAGGTGGCTGCTGCTGCTCTGGCAGCGGGGGCACACATCATCAACGATGTCACCGGGCTGCGGGATCCCCAGATGATGCAGGTGTGTGCCGAGAAGGGGGTGCCAGCGGTCATCATGCACATGCGGGGAGAGCCGCGCACCATGCAGCAGCTCACCGACTACGACGACCTTGAGGGAGAAGTTTTTGGTTTTCTCAAGGACCAAGCGGAGCGGGCTCTGGCAGCCGGTGTGCCCAGTGTCATTTTGGATCCTGGCCTGGGCTTTGCCAAAACCGCCGAGCAGAACATTGCCCTCCTCAGAGCCCTGCCGCGGCTAGTGGCCTATGGCTACCCCGTTTTGGTGGGAGCCTCGCGCAAAAGTTTTGTCGGCCAGCTTTCCGGCATTGCTGTGCCCAAAGAGCGGGATAGCGCCAGCGTAGCCGTGCACCTCTTTGCCGCCAGCCGGGGCGCTACCCTGGTGCGGGCGCACAACGTCCCCGCCCATGTCTCCGCTCTAGCGGCTTGGGAAGGGCTGCACTGTGAGCCAAACTAGGCTGGTGCTGCGGGGTCTTAGCTTCCATGCCCACCACGGCTATCGTCCTGAGGAGGCCCTGTTGGGGGCGCGCTTTGTGGTGGATGTGGAGCTGCAGCTTGCCTTGGTTCCCCAAGAGGATGACTTGGCCCACACCGTGGACTACGCCCAGGTGTACGAGGCAGTGCGGGAAGAGGTGACCCAGCAGCGCTACCGGTTGATTGAGACGTTGGCAGACCGGATTGCCGAGCGGCTGTGGCAGAGCTATCCCCAGGTGGAAGCCCTGACGGTGCGGGTGCACAAGCCGCAAGCCCCCCTGCCAGGGCTGTTTGACGATGTGTACGTGGAGATCGTCCGCCGTCGCTCTGCGCTTCCATGAAGCCTGACCTGGCCTACATAGCTCTGGGGAGCAACCTCGGGGATCCGCTGCAGCAGTTGCGCACGGCCATGCAGAAGTTGCCGCGTCTGGGAGAGGTGGTGGCCCGCTCCAGCCTCTACCGCAGCCCCGCCCAAGGAGGGCCGCCGGGCCAGCCCGACTACCTCAACGCCGTGGTGGCCCTGGATCCCTTTCCGCCTTACCAATCCCCCCTGGAGTTGCTCAGGGCGCTGCTGGCCATCGAGCAGGAAGCAGGGCGGGTGCGGCGCATACACTGGGAGGCCAGAACGCTGGACTTGGATCTGCTGGCCATGGGCAATTGGATTCTCAACAGCCCCGCCCTGACCCTGCCCCACCCTCGCATGATGGAGCGCCCCTTCGTCCTGGCCCCCCTGTGCGAAATCAATCCCCACTGGCGCCACCCGGAAACCGGCATAGCCGCAGCCGAGGCGCTGGCTGCCCTGGATAGCTCCTGGCTCGAGCGCACCGACCTAGGCTGGGACTAAAGCTCTACAGCGCAGCCGCCATTTTGGCTGCCAGATCCACCAGCCGCGAGGCGTAGCCGTATTCGTTGTCGTACCAGGAGAGCACCTTCACTGTGCGATCCCCTAGCGTCATCGTCGACTCCAGATCCACAATTGAAGAGTGGGGATCGCCGATGATATCTGCCGAGACAATGTGCGGCGGGGCAATGGCCAGGATCCCGCGCATCGGCCCCTCAGCAGCCTCGACAAAAGCTTGGTTAACCGCCTCTTTGGTAATGGGCCGCTCAGTGCGCACCACAAAGTCCACGATCGAGCCGGTTAGGGTGGGCACCCGCAGTGCCAGGCCGTCCATCTTCCCTTTCAGGGCAGGCAAGACCTCGGCAACTGCCGTAGCTGCCCCTGTTGTGGAAGGCACAATCGACACCGCCGCCGAGCGGCCCCGGCGATAGTCCTTGGGATCCGGGCGATCCACAATGGCCTGGGTGGCAGTGTAGGCATGGCACGTGGTGAGAAAGCCCGTCTCGATGCCAAAGCGATCCAGCAAGACCTTGGCCAGCGGCGCCAGACAGTTGGTGGTACAGGAGGCGTTGGAGACGATGTGATGCCGCTCGGGGTCGTACTGGTCGTCGTTGACCCCTATCACTACTGTTAGGTCGGCACCCTTGGCAGGAGCAGAGATGATCACCTTTTTGGCGCCAGCCTCCAGGTGCTTGGCTGCTCCCTCCCGCTTGGTAAACAGGCCAGTGGACTCTATGACCAGTTCGACGCCCAGATCTTTCCAGGGCAGTTGCGCCGGATCCCGTTCTGCCAGAACTCGGATCTTGTGGCTGCCGACGTGCAGGTGGCCATCGGCAACGCTCACCGTCTGGGGCAGGCGGCCGTAGGCAGAGTCAAATTGGAGTAGGTAAGCCAGATTTTCCGGCTCGGTTAGGTCGTTAACCGCTACCACCTCCAGCCCCCGCTCTGGCTGGGAGAGCAGCGCTCGCAAAAACGAGCGGCCAATGCGACCAAATCCATTGATGGCTACCCGTGTGGTCATAGCAATCCTCCAGTAGCAGTCTAGGACGACGGATTGAGGGCTGCAGCGCAGGAGACGCCAGTCCCCTAGAGATAGAGTGACACTCCCAGCCGCCGGAAGGGGAGGCTTAGTATGGCCGGCTTCTTGCAAGGCTCTAAGGCAGGGTTGCAGCAGGAGGCTGACCCGGGAATCTAGGGTCGGACTTCCCTGGCCGGGCGACTAGTTCTTCCCCCCAGACCCTTTGAGACGCAAGTTGATAACCGCGTTGCTTTTGGGTACGTTAGGTGCAAGCGCTCCCGAAACTGGGAACACAAGTCCCGAGTCCCATCTCTATGTGAAGGAAGGAAAGCGGGAGAAGTTATTTCCCAGCCAAAGAGCGGCAACTTTTCCAGAGAGGTTGGCAGCGGCCTTAAGCCTTTAAGCGAAAACAACGGCGAGGGGATCCCACCCATGGAAGCACGCAAACCTCTGAAGAAGTTGGAAAATCAGATGGAGCGGGCTGTTCTGGAGATGGTGAACGAGCTGCTGCTCATGGAAAGCCAGCAGCGCTACTGCTTGTGCGAAAGATTCTGTCACGATGCCGCTGCGCTGGCCCTCAACAACCTCCAGCCCCGCTACACTACTAGTTTTGAAGGCTCTATATACACCCTAGAGGCTATCCAGGCGGATCAGGAGTTGCAGAGGCAAATTCGCCTGGAAGTGACCAAGGCCATGGAGCGGGTGGCGGCCAATCCTCTCTGTCCAGAACCTGACTGTCCCCTGCGGCTGCGCAACGCCAAGACGGTAGAGTTAGAGCTAGCCCACAGCAATCCTGAACAAGAAAGCTGAAGGGATGGACTCCATCGTCTCGTCTGCGCCAGTGGCTTTTCTAGGCCCTGCCGGAACCTATACGGAGTTGGCTGCCCTGCTGGCCTGTCCCGAGCAGCCCCACCTCCACAGCCAGGGATCCCACCCCTTGGTGCCCTATCCCACCATTAGCGCCTGCTTGGAAGCGGTGGCTGCCGGCGAGCAGGCCTGGGCAGTGGTGCCGGTAGAAAACTCCGTCGAGGGCGGCGTCTCGATGACCCTAGATGCCCTCTGGCAACTGGAAGGGCTAAGCATTCGCCAGGCGCTCATCCTGCCAATTCGCCATGCCCTCATCAGCTGTGCCTCCCGGCTAGAGCAGATTGAGCAGGTCTATTCCCACCCGCAAGCTTTGGCTCAATGTCAGGCTTGGCTGCGATCCCACCTGCCGCAGGCCACCTTGATCCCAACCCGCTCCACCACCGAAGAACTGGAGCGGCTGCAAAGCCAGCCCAAAGCTGCTGTCATCGCCTCAGAGCGGGCTGCAGAGCTTTACCAACTGCCGGTCTTGGCCTGCCCAATCAACGACCACCCGGACAATTCCACCCGCTTTTGGGTGGTGGGCCGCTGCGGATCTTCACCGGGGGGATCCCACACTTCCCTGGCCTTTAGCCTGCCCCACAATGTGCCAGGAGCGCTGCTGAAGCCGCTGCAAGTTTTTGCCGAGCGGGGCCTGAACATGTCGCGCATTGAGTCGCGTCCTACCAAGAAATCGGCGGGAACCTACGTCTTCTTTGTCGATCTAGAAAACCCGGTCGGCCAACCCTATCTGCCTGATGAGGTCGTCGCGGCCTTGGAGGCCATTGCCGAGATCCTCAAACTTTTCGGCAGCTACCCTGTCCATGACCTCAGCAAGCAGAACTACAGGGATCTGCTTGGCCAAGGCAACCTGATTTATTCGTAGCTTTGCCAGGCCTGCCAAAAAACGTAGAGAGAAACCAGGGCCAGAAAGCTGCGCAACAGTAGCCTGACCACTGCCTCGGGCAATCTGGGCAAGAGGCGGGTGCTGACCTGAACGCCGGCTAATCCCCCCATCCCCAAGATGAGGCCGGGAATCCAGAGCACGTTCTGGTGGAGGGTGCCCTCCCCAAAGCCCAGGGCGTTCGCCATCCAATCGCCCAGGCCAGCATGGCCGAAGGTGGCAGCAGCGGCTGTAATCCCAATCACTCCCAAGCTGGTTTGGATGGCCACCTTGAGGGCTTCCCCCAACAGCAGGATCTGCAGCGGTACCAGGATAATGCCACCGCCAATGCCGAAAAGCCCCGCCAACAAGCCGGCAGCGCCCCCGGTCAGGATGCGGGCCAGCCAGGGAGGCATCGGGATCCTAATAGCAGAGCGGTTGCCGAGTTTCCCTGCATCGGGGGACTTCGTCCTGCCGGCCGCAGCACCTGGCCTCCCCAACCCTTGGGCGTGGGCGACCGCGGTTTTGCCCAGCTCCACCAGGTAAATGTTCGCTAGCAACAGCACCCCAAAGGCCGCTAGTAACAGATAGCCGGGCAGGTGACTGGCAAGGATTGCCCCCCCTTGGGCTGTGAACAGAGCCGGGATCCCCAGCAGAATCACCCGCTTGGGATCCAGCATTCCCCTGCGCCAGTTTTGGAAGCTGCCTGCTAGGGAGGTGAGGAGCATGGAAAAGTTGCTCGTGGCAACCGCCTGCAGCGGCGGGATCCCCAAGCTGACCTGCAAGGGCACCAGGATCGTGCCGCCGCCGATACCCAAAAGGCCGGCCAAGATCCCTGTTGCCACGCCGCCTATTGCCAAAGCTAGATTTTTTCCTACCAAGGCTTTGGCTCTCCTTACTTCCCCTAGGAAGCTACGGCAAGAAACTGCAGCGAGGCTTGGCTTCGCGCCAGGCACAGCCATCTAGAGCAATCCGCTCCACCTCCGAGGCCAGCTTTAGGGCCTTTAGGGCCTGCTCCCCGCCCACCGAAGGCTGGCTACCGCCCCGCACACAGTTGATGAAATGCTCTAGCTCGGCATGCAGCTTATCAATAGGTTCGATATAAACCTTCTCGATAAGGCCCTCCCGCGGGTAGGGCACTTGGCCGTAGTCGTGGCTACTGCTGCCTCCCTGGCGGTAAATCGAGATCTCGTTGTGGAGAAAATCGGCTTCCACGAGGGCATTTTTGCAGTGGACGGCGATGGTGCGCACCTTGCGGTGGGTAACCTTGCTGGCGGTGAGGGTGGCGATGGCGCCGTTGGCAAAGGTGAGGGTGGCTGTGACGTAGTCGAGATAGCCTAAGTTGGAGGCGCGGTTGCCGCTAGCAGTAATCTGGGTTACAGGGGAAGGGATCAGCTCCAGCAACAGGTCGATGTCGTGGATCATCAGGTCAAACACCACCGACACGTCGCTGGCCCGGTCGGAATAGGGGCTGAGTCGGTGGGCCTCAAAAGCCAGCGGCTCTTCGCGCTGCAAAACTTGCCCCAGCCTTTGAAAGACGGGGCTAAAGCGCTCGATGTGTCCTACCTGCAGAATGCAATTGCAGTCGGCGGCGCGGTTGACCAGGGATTCTGCCTCGGCAATACTGGCGGCAATGGGCTTTTCAATGAGCACGTGTACCCCCGCCTCCAGGCAGGCCATACCCACCTCGTGGTGAAGCACGGTGGGAACGGCGATGGCCACGGCGGCCACGTGGGGCAGCAGCTCCCGGTAGTCTTCGTAGAAGTGGACTCGATAGCGGCTGGCTACATCCAGGCCCCGCTCCACGTTGATGTCGGCCACGCCCACCACTTGCACGTCCTTCATCAGGCTAAAGACGCGAGCATGGTGCTGGCCCATGTTGCCGACCCCGATGACGCCGACAGGAACCGGCTGGCCAGGGTAACGGCGGGGAGAGTTGGCAGGACGCGGGCAGGATCGAGCCATAGGTTACCACTACCTCCACCACAAGCGCTTAACAAACCACACCCCGCCTTCCGGCAAGGAAGCCCAGCTTCTCCTAGACAAACTGCCCAAAGCTTACCATGCCCCCCTCAAATCCAGTTCAAGCCAGGAACAGGCGGCAGGCGTAGGGGTGCTCGCTCGCAGGCCTGGGGGCTAAAGCAGAAGAGCGGTGTCGGGGTGGGGCGGAACCACATGCGCGCATAAAACTGGTCTGGCCTGAGGGGAAGGCCAAACCAAACAGGGAAGAAGAAGAGAAAAGACGCCAAAACCAAGCTCACCGCCATCCAGCTCACCCGCCGCCAGAAGCGACGGTAGTGCCGCCAGCCCAGCAGCACCAGCCAGGCCAGGGCCAGGGTGCTGAATGCCAGAGCACTCATGTAGTGGTAGATGAAGACGCAGCGGCTGACGAGGAACCAGGGCAGGTAGTTGGCCGCGTAGCCGATTAAGATAAAGGCTTCCAGGCCGTGGAAGCGGCGGATCCCGCGCCAGACCAGCACCAGGATCGAGCCTGTCCCCAGCCACCACAGCCAGGGATTGCCCAGGCCATGGACTGCTCGCCACAGGTTGCCCTGACTGCTGAAGTAGTAGCCCACCGGGCGGCCCATAATTGGCCAAGACCAGGCCCCCGCCGAGGCCAAGGGGGTGGTCAGCCAAGGTCGTAGCGCTGGGAACCAGGCCACCAGGGAGCGCAAGCTGGTGGAGCAATAGGGGTGAACGGGGGTGTTTTCATCGACCACAAGATCAGCATGCAGGTGCCCGCTGTAAACCGCCTGATTGATGAGCACTAGAGAGCGAAAGTAGTTCTGGATCCCAGTCCAGCTCCAATCCAGCGTCAGCCCCTGCTGCGGGTTGAGCTGCAGGTGTGGGATCCACTGGATGGCATAAAAGGCCAGCGGCGCAAGGCCAAAGCAAAAGGCATAGTGCCACCAGCGCAGGTGGCGGATCTGGCTCAAGATCCCTAGCCTTGGGAGCCACTGCGGGCGCAGCCAGACCACCCCCCAGACCAGGATCCCCAGGAGGGCAAACATGAAAGCAAACCAGAGGCCATTCCACTTTACAGAAGCCGCCGCCCCCAGGAGGATGCCGGAGCCGGTGAGGTGAAGAGTCCGCTGCCAACCGCGGCGTTCCAGCCCGCTTAGGAGCAAAATCAAGGCCGCCAGGCCAAAGGCAACCAAGTACACGTTAATCAGGCCAAAGCGGGACTCCACCAGAAACACCCCGTCCGTGAGCAGCAGAGCCCCACTTAGGAGCGCAAAGCCCACGTGGTAGGTGAGGCGATAGGCCAAGCCAGCCAGCAAAAGCGGAATCAAGGACCCGCACAAGGCGGTAGCTAGGCGAAAGCCCCACTCGTTGCGGCCAAAGAGTTGGATGCTGAGAGCGATGAAGTACTTCCCCAGGGGCGGATGTACGTCGTAGAAGGGCTTCCCGTCGAGGTAATTTTGGGCAAACTGAGGGAAATACACCTCGTCGAACACCGGCGCCGGCAACTCGGCCAGTCGCCATAGGCGCAGCCCCAGGCTCATCAGAAAGATCCCAAGCGCTCCCCCCAGCAGCCAGCGGCGCTCTCCTGCGGACCCAATTGCAGCCAGAGCGGCAGTTGCTGCCTCTGGGGGCAAGTTGCCAGTGGCTACCCCTTCAGGGTCAGAGGCAGCAAGGAGGGGCTTATCCCCTTCCGGCCTTGCGGGTTGGTGGGGTGAAGCCATGGGCAGGAGACGTCAGCAGGGATCCTCAGTGCTACTTTAACCTGCCGCCGTTGCTAGGCCAGCCCCCAGTTAAAGCCCCTAGGAGGGGGGAATGACCAGCTCCACGGCCGTATCCAGGCGCGAAGGTGGCACTGGGGCCTCGCCTGGGGTCAGCTCTAGGTAAGAAGCCAGCGGGTGGTTCTTTTTCCAGCGGGATCCAATTTCGGCGGCCATTTGCGTGACCTGGATTTGGTAGAGCTGGGCCAGGTCGTCGGCGTTGAGGTTGCCCCGTTCCACCTGGTTGCGGCTAGCCTCCGCCAGAACCTCCGCCACAAGGTTGCCCTGCTCGTCAAATCTCCACAGCTCCAGGCGGCTGCGGGAGCGCAGGCTTACCTCAGTGGGCGAAGTCGGGCGGGTGAGGACATCGACGCGGGCGATGACAATGGCCTCCAGGCCTAGGTAGTCGAAAAACCGGCTCACCGCTTCTGGCTTGCGGCGATCCCACTCAAACAGCTCGTAGATGGGCCAGCCCACCTGGCGCAGGATCGGCTGCAGGCGGCGGTTGTCCAGGGGCACCACCTTCTCGGTGTTGGGGATCAGACCCAGGCGCACCACCTCTATGGCCAGGCGCTGGCTCAAAAGCCGGGTATGGTCCAGCCCTCCCACCCCCAAAATGCCAAGGCGACGCCGCGGCTGGGGCCGGAGGGGCACCTGCAAAACCACCTCCACGGGGGTGGTCAGGCCTGCCTGCAGCAGGATCTCCTGCTCTGCCTTTTCGTAATCGGGGTGCCACACCGTCAGCAGCCGGCGCCCAGCCGGGGCTTGGTTGAGCTCGAAGGCGCCCTGCTCGTCCGTTTGGATGGGCTGAGCGAGGTTCTCCAAGCCCTCTAAGTGCACCTGCGCCCCGGCCACCGGCTGCCCCAGGCTGTTGCTCACCTGCCCCACCAGACGCGCCTGGGATTCCGCCTGATCCCGGTGGGGAAACAATGCCGTCAGAGGGAGAGGGGGGGTGGCCAGAGCCTGGGCCGAGACCTCCGCAGCCAGGGCTAGCCAACTGCCAAGCGCCAGGCCGCCCCGGCCAATCCTGCGCTGCAGCGAGAAAAGGAAAACGAGAACAGCCATGACGACGTCCGCCAATTGCAGGGGGTTCTCCACAGGCAAGCTCCTCACTGAAGGAGGCGGCGCGGCAGCCCCCAGATTTAGCCGTGGGGTAGTTTACCCAGCAAAGGGGTTATTGGCCTGCCATTGCTGGATAAAGAGAGGCACCATGTTGCGCACCTGCAGCCGAAACAGGCCCGCCGCCGCATCTTCAAACAGCGGCTCCCCGCCCACGTCATCTCGCCCATAGGCCTCGTAGTACCGAGCCCGATCCCCTGGCCGATCCTTCTGCAAGTCCACCACCACCACTACGCCACGGCTGCGCAGCTGGTTGGGGGTAAAGTTGGGGATCTCCACCGGGATTGCCGGCGCCAGCAAGCGCAGGGCCATATTCAGCAGCGGGCTGCCCTGTCGGTTGTAATCCCGCGAGATTTGCAGGTGGGTTAGGAGAATGTAGCGCAAGCCGAGGGCGTCGCCGATGGCCTTCAGCTTGGCCAAGTCGGCGGTGTAGCGCTCATCCCGATCCAACAAGGTTAGGCCCTGGACAAGTGGCAGGAGCGGCTCAAAGCGGGGATCTGGCCCTAGCGGTCCCTTTAGGAGGATCACGGGCCGCTGTGGCTGCAGCTCCTGAAGGGCAACGCTGAGGTGCCGGGCCAGCTCATCCGAGTAAACCGGCTCATCCGGCAACAGGCCAATGCCCTCCGGCTGGTGGGCCGGCTGCCCTGGCGGCAGGCGAATGTTTTGGGTGGACACAAAACCAGCCCGCACCTCCACCTGGGTGCTAGTGGGGGGAAACCCCGGCACCTCCACATCCACCAGGTACAGCCCCGCCGGCAGCTCTGGCAAGACATAGGTGCCGTCGGCGGCAATGGGAACTGTCTGTTGGGGTTGGGTGGCGGTGGCAGCAAGGCGGACAACCCCAGTCTGGACAGGCTGGCCGGCAATATCCAGCACCCGTCCCGTCACCACACCGCGCTGGCCTGCAGAGGGAAGCTCCTCCTGGCGGGCCTCCGTCTTGCTCTTGCCCACTTGCGCTTCTAGACGGCGCAGAGCTGGGATCCCTGCCGCCACCACCCACAGATCCCCATCGCCCAGCATCGCCAAGCCTGTCGGCTGTCTCTCCAGCCGTAGGGAGGTAACCAGTCGCCCCGCCTCTAGATCCACAATTTGCAGGCGGTCGCTGCTGCGGGCACTCACGTAGGCCCAGCGCCCATCGGGGGAAAGGGCCAGCCGCGTCGGCCGCCAATCTAGGCCAACTCGCTGCAGGAGCTTGCCGCTGCGGCTTAGATCCAGCACGGTCAGCTCTTGGCTACCCGAGTTGAGCACCACCAGGCGTTGCCGCTGGGCATCCAACGCCATTGCCTCTGGAGTATGGCCGCCGCGCCAGCGGGCCAGCAGCTCGCCATTGTCGGGGTTGACCACCAGCACACTGAGGGGATCCCCGCCACCCAAGCCCACAAATACCACTCCCTGCCGGGCGTCATAGGCCAAAGCCAAAGGGGGGCCGGGCAGCGGCAAGTGGCGAGCCTGAGGCTGCTCCGCTTCCCCCCAATGGATCACCGCCAAGCTTTGGGCGGCGGGCAGGGAGGCAAAAACCCGTCCCCTGGCAGGATCTACAGCCATATCCAAGACTCCTGCCGGCAGTTCATAAGTCCGGAGCAGCTCCCCAGTTGGCAGATCGAGGGCCACCACCCCAGGAGCCTCGAGGCCAGAGGCATAGACCACCTGCCGGGCCGCATCCACCCGCACCACGCTGGGGGCAAAACCCACCGCCACTTGCCACAGGGGATCCCCGCTCGACCCATCCAGCAGCATTACCGCCTGGGCTTCCAGCAGCCCCACCGCCAGCCACCCCCGCTCCGGCACGCCGTCAATGCGATCCGCCGAGCTGGGGAGTGGTAATAACTTCTCCGCCCTCAGGGGGCTGGCAGCGTCTTGAGAGGCCACCGGCATCTCCTGGGCCCAAACCGTGGATCCCAGACCTAGCAGGCCGCCCACCACAACCAGCCACTGCCAGCGCATTTGATCCCCAGCCCTGCTCTGCTCCTTTGCCCAACCAGCATAGCCAACCCACCGAGAAAGCCCAAACAATTTTTGACAGCTTGTCCCGGTGACCGTAGAATGGATATTCGCTGGTTTTGGCAGGATAGCCATGAAGGTGCGGCCCTCCGTCCGACGAATCTGCGAAAAGTGCCGAGTCATTCGCCGCCGTGGCCGGGTGATGGTCATTTGTCCTGCCAACCCAAAGCACAAACAGCGGCAAGGGTAAAAGTAGGGGACGGAGGAGTGAGGCAGCGCTAGAGACAAGGGGCAGTTGGTGCAGCCTAAGCCATGCCTTTGGCAAGACGCTTCCCGACTGCAACAACTCAACTTTAGGAAGCCAGTTTACTTGAGTTTGTTGGAAAGGTACCCCTAACCATGGCACGAATTGCGGGCGTTGACATCCCCCGAGACAAGCGAATTGAGATTGCCCTCACCTACATCTACGGCATTGGGCTAACTCGCTCCCGCCAAATTCTGGCCAAGACGGGCATCAACCCCGATACCCGCACCCGCGACCTCACCGACGCGGAGATAGCCGCCCTAAGGGCTGTGGTGGAAAACGAGTACCAAGTGGAGGGGGATCTGCGCCGTCAGGAGGCGATGAACATCAAGCGCCTCATTGACATCGGCACCTACCGAGGTCGGCGCCACCGCCTGCGGTTGCCTGTGCGCGGCCAGCGCACCCGCACCAACGCCCGCACCCGCAAAGGAGTTAGGAAAACGGTAGCTGGCAAGAAGAAACCGCCAGCCAAGAAGTAAGTCCTGTTCCCCCCAATCTCCGTACACCTTACTTTAAGTCAACAAGGACGCAGAGGTCATGGCTCAGCAGCAACGGCGCGGACGCAAGGTCAAGAAAAATATCCCCAACGGCGTGGCCTACATCCAGTCCACCTTTAACAACACCATCGTCACCATTACCGATCCCAACGGCAACGTCGTGTGTTGGGCTTCGGCAGGTTCTACTGGATTCAAAGGTGCCAAGAAGGGTACTCCCTTTGCCGCCCAGGTGGCAGCAGAGAGCGCAGCGCGGCAAGCCATGGAGAACGGCATGCGGCAGATTGAGGTCATGGTCAGCGGTCCCGGAGCCGGTCGAGAGACAGCCATTCGAGCTCTCCAGGCGGCAGGCCTAGAAATCACCCTCATTCGCGACATCACTCCCATTCCCCACAACGGCTGCCGGCCCCCTAAGCGGCGGCGCGTCTAGGATCCCGACTTTTAGGGAAGCCAAGAGCTTGTTTTTAGAATCCTAGCCCCCTAGCACCAGAGGGGGACTACCTTCTCCAACGCATAGCTAGCCAGACAGACAGGGCTACGCCATGATGCCAACCAGCCGAACCCTCCACCATTCAACCAGCAAAGCAGCAGCCAGTGCTGCTCCCTATCAAACTGAGTGCCTCGAATCCCATCAGGAAGCCAATGGTGTTTACTACGGCAAATTTGCCCTGGGGCCGCTGGAGCGCGGTCAGGGGATCACGGTAGGCAACGCCTTGCGCCGGGTGCTGCTTTCCAACCTCGAAGGCACGGCAGTGACGGCCGTACGCATTGCCGGGGTAAGCCACGAGTTTTCCACCGTGCCCGGGGTGCGGGAAGACGTGATGGAGATCCTGCTCAACATGAAGGAGCTGGTTCTGCGCTCCAGCTCTCCTGAGCCGCAGGTGGGCCGCCTAGTAGCGCAGGGGCCGGGGGAAGTGACCGCTGAAAAGCTGCAGCTGCCCAGCGGCGTAGAGGTGATCAACCCCCGTCACCACATTGCCACGCTGGCGGAGGGAGCCATCCTGGAGATGGAGTTCATGATTGGCCGTGGACGGGGCTATCGCGCCGTCGATTACGCCGACAGCAAATCCATGGCCATTGACTTTCTCCAAATTGACTCCGTCTTCATGCCGGTGCGCAAGGTCAACTACACCGTCGAGCCAGCCCGGGTGGGGCAGTCTTTGGAAAAAGATCGCCTAGTTCTGGAGATCTGGACCAACGGCAGCCTTACTCCCCAGGAAGCGCTTAGCCAAGCAGCTCGCATTTTGGTAGGTCTGTTCTCGCCGCTGCAGGAGGTTAGCTTTGACACCCCAGCAGCCCCCCAGCCAGCAGAGGACACCCAGAAAAACCAAATCCCCATCGAGGAGCTGCAGCTCTCGGTGCGGGCCTACAACTGCCTCAAGCGAGCCCAGATCCACACCCTGGCGGATCTGCTGCTCCATACCGAGGAAGATTTGCTGGAGATCAAAAACTTTGGCCAGAAATCCGCCGAAGAGGTAGTGCAAGCTTTGAAAAATCGCTTTGGCCTGACGCTGCCCCGCGAAAGGAGCAGGACCTAGCCTGCCCAGGGTGGGGCTCAAAACCCCAAGCTGCCTGAAACTCGAGGACAAAAAGCAGAGGCTACCATGCGTCACCGCCGTCGTACTCCTCATCTCAACAAGCCTGCTGACCAACGCAAGGCTCTGCTGCGGGCCCTGACCACGGCTTTGCTACGGGAAGGGCGAATTGTTACCACCAAAGCCCGCGCCAAAGCCGTTCGGGCCACAGCCGAGAAGATGATTACCCTAGCCAAGGACGGCTCCCTGGCAGCGCGGCGGCAGGCCCTGGCCTACATCTACGACAAGGATCTGGTGCGCTCCTTGTTTGAGCAGGCGCCCGAGCGCTATCGAGATCGAGCGGGAGGCTACACCCGCATCTTGCGCACCGTGCGCCGGCGGGGCGATGGGGCAGAAATGGCCGTCATCGAGTTGGTGTAGGCTTCATGCAAAGCCGTCGCATTGCCCTAAAGATTCAGTACCTGGGCAGGGACTTTCGCGGCTGGCAACGGCAGGCGGGCCACCGCACCGTACAAGGGGTACTAGAGGAGGCCATTGCCTCGCGGGCCGGGCACCCCGTTACCCTCTACGGAGCAGGGCGCACCGACGCCGGGGTACATGCGGCTGGCCAAGTAGCTCACTTCGACACCACCTGCGGCATTCCGCCCACGGAGTGGGCACGGGTGCTCAACGACTGCCTACCGGAAGATATAGTGGTACTGGCTTCAGCGCCTGTGTCCGAGGACTGGCATGCCCGCTTTTCCGCCAGGTGGCGCCGCTACCGCTACCTCATTCTCAATCGCGAGCGCCCAGATGTGTTCTGGCGGCCCTTTAGCTGGCAAGTGCGCTGGCCTTTGCAGGTGGAGCCAATGGCCGAGGCGCTGCGCTCCCTTTTGGGGGAGCACAACCTGGAAGCCTTCCGCCGGCGGGGATCCGATCGACCGCACTCGTGGGTGCGGGTGGAGGAGGTGCTTTGCCAACGAGTAGGGGATCTCATCAGCATCGAAGTGCAGGCCAGCGGCTTCCTCTACCGGATGATGCGGCTGCTGGTGGGGTCTCTCGAGGTGGTGGGCCGGGGCGAGCTCAGCCCCCAGCAATTTGTCCACCTCTGGCAACACAACGACTGGAGCCAGATGCGCACCCGCTACAGCGCCCCTCCACAGGGCCTGTGCCTGTTGGATGTGGGCTATGCTAGGGATCCCTTTGGCCAACGCTTTCCTCCCTCCTTGCCCTTCTGGGGATCCCTTTCTTGGCCGGCAGGTGTTCTTTCTCTTGTCCCTTCTCTCTCCTAGCTGCCATGAACAAGACTCCCCTTCCTACCCCTTCCACCTTAGCCCCGCGCTGGTACGTAATTGATGCAGCTGGCCAGCGCCTTGGCCGCCTAGCGGTAGTTGTGGCCAACCTCTTGCGCGGCAAGCACAAGCCCAACTTCACCCCCCACCTGGATACGGGGGACTACGTGATCGTCATCAACGCTGAGAAAGTGGTGGTTACCGGCAAAAAGCGCACCCAAAAGCTCTACCGCCGCCACTCTGGCCGTCCCGGCGGGATGAAGGTGGAGACCTTTGCCCAACTGCAAGCCCGCCTGCCAGAGCGGGTGATCGAGAAAGCGGTGAAGGGGATGTTGCCCCACACCCGCCTAGGGCGGCGGCAATTTACCAAGCTGAAAGTGTACGCCGGCCCCCACCACCCCCACCAGGCCCAGCAGCCACAGGTCTATCCCATCCACACGATCCCAGGAGCCCAAGCATGACCCAGACAGCCAGCAACCCGCGAGCCGTCTACTGGGGAACTGGGCGCCGCAAAACTGCCATTGCCCGCGTGCGCCTGGTTCCTGGCACGGGCAAGATCATCATCAACGACCGGCCTGGCGAGGAGTACCTGCAGTACCAGGCGGCGTTTCTGGCCAGCGTCAAGGCGCCGCTGGAGCTCCTTGGCCTAGAGGACTCCTACGACATCTTGGCGCGAGCCCATGGGGGCGGCCTCCACGGCCAGGCCGATGCCATCAAGCTCGGGGTGGCCCGCGCCCTCTGCCAGCTGGATCCCTCCAACCGCGGCCCCCTCAAGGCCGAGGGCTACCTCACCCGCGATCCTCGCGCTGTGGAGCGCAAGAAGTACGGCTTGCGCAAAGCCCGCAAGGCTCCTCAGTACTCGAAGCGGTAAGGGCCGGCATTGCGGCAGTAGGTATTGGGTTGATAGACATTTATTACAGGCTTATATCCACCCAGGGAGGAGGCTCTCATGCCCAAGAAAGGAATTCACCCCCAGTGGTACCCCGAGGCCAAAGTCATCTGCAACGGCGAGGTGGTCATGACGGTGGGATCCACCAAGCCAGAGCTCAGGGTTGAAGTGTGGTCTGGCAACCACCCCTTCTTCACCGGCACCCAAAAGATCATCGACACCGAAGGGCGAGTGGAGAAGTTCATGCGCAAGTACGGCATGAGCAGTGGCAAGAAAGCCCAGTAGAGCTTTCCCTTGCCTTGCTCAGGACGGCTTGGGTTTCTTGCTGACTTAGACCTATGGCTTCTGCTCAACTCATCGAGCAGCTCAAAAACGTCGAAGCTACCTTCCAGGAGCTGACGGTGCGCCTGGCGGATCCCGAGGTGGCGACAGACCCTGCGGAGCTGCAGCGAATCGCCAAGGCCCGCTCCTCCCTGGAAGCAACGGTGCAGGCCTTCCATGACTGGCAAAAGCTAACTCGCGACCTCAAGCAGACGGAGGAGCTTTTGCGCGAGGCGGCCTCTGACCCGGAGCTGGAGGCAATGGTAAGGGCAGAGCTGGAGCAGCTGCGCGCCCGTCAGGAGCAACTGGAGGAAAAGCTTACCCTGCTGCTGCTGCCCCGGGATCCCAACGACGAAAAGAACATCATGTTGGAGATCCGCGCCGGCACTGGGGGAGAGGAAGCAGCCCTGTGGGCAGCTGATCTAGCCCGCATGTACACCCGCTATGCCGAGAAGATGGGCTGGTCAGTGCGCTTGGTCAGCCTCTCCGAGGGCGACATGGGCGGCTATAAAGAGGCCATCCTGGAAATCCGCGGCGATCAAGTCTATAGCAAGCTCAAGTTTGAGGCCGGCGTGCACCGGGTGCAGCGGGTACCCATCACGGAAGCCCAGGGGCGCATCCACACTTCGACGGCCACGGTAGCGGTAATGCCAGAAGCGGACGAGGTGGAGGTGGTCATTGATCCCAAAGATATCGAGATTAGGACAGCGCGTTCCGGGGGGGCAGGGGGACAAAACGTGAACAAGGTGGAAACGGCGGTGGATCTCTTCCACAAGCCCACTGGGATCCGGGTCTTCTGCACCGAGGAGCGCTCCCAGCTGCAAAACCGGCAGCGGGCCATGCAGATTTTGCGGGCCAAGCTCTACGAGATGAAGCTGCGCGAGCAGCAGGCCTCCATTAGCTCCGCCCGCCGCATGCAGGTAGGAACAGGAGCCCGTTCAGAAAAAATTCGCACCTACAACTACAAGGACAATCGGGTTACCGACCACCGCCTCAACCAGAACTTCCCGCTCGAGCCAATTTTGGAAGGGGAGCTGGACGAGTTAATCCAAGCTTGTATTGGCCTATACCAAAAGGAGCTGTTGGCGGAGCTCTCTTGAGGAGGGCTGGGTTCTTTCTGGCGGTAGAATAATGCCTGCGTCAGCGACCCAAGGAATCCTCATGCTGGCTGAGTACCGCCAACACGCTGCCGCCCGTGCGGCGCAAGGGATCCCGCCACTGCCCTTGAATGCCGCCCAGACCAGCCAGGTGTGCGAGCTGCTTAAGGATCCCCCGCCTGGAGAGGAGGCTTTTCTGTTGCACCTCCTCACGGAGCGCGTCCCGCCGGGGGTGGACGAGGCAGCCTATGTGAAGGCCGGCTTTTTGGCCGCCCTGGCCAAGGAGGAGGTGCGCTCCCCCCTCATTCCTCCCTTGCGGGCAGTGGAGCTCCTGGGCACGATGTTGGGGGGCTACAACGTCCAGGTACTGCTGGAGCTGCTGCAGGATAGGCGGCAGGAGATCGCGGCGGCGGCGGCCCGCGCCCTCAGCCACACGCTGCTGGTCTTCGATGCCTTTCACGACGTACTGGAGCTGAGCCAGGCCGGCAACGTCTATGCGCGGCAGGTGCTGGAATCCTGGGCCGCTGGGGAGTGGTTTACTGCCAAGCCGCCTCTAGCTGAGGCCATCACCGTCACGGTGTTCAAGGTTGCCGGCGAAATCAACACCGACGACCTCTCCCCTGCCGCCCACGCCACCACCCGCCCAGACATCCCCCTTCACGCCCAGAGCATGTTGGAGTCGCGGGCACCGGGGGCCATAGCTGCCATTGCTGAGCTCAAGCGCCGCGGCCATCCGGTGGCCTTTGTGGGGGATGTAGTGGGCACGGGATCCTCCCGCAAGTCCGCCCTCAATTCCCTCCTTTGGCACATTGGCCACGACATTCCCTATGTGCCCAACAAGCGGGCCGGGGGCGTTATCCTGGGGGGCACGATTGCACCGATTTTCTTCAACACCGCCGAGGATGCGGGCGCTCTGCCCATCCAGTGCGATGTCTCCCCATTGGAGACGGGCATGGTGGTCACGATCTATCCCTACGAGGGCGTGATCCGCTCCCAGACGGGCGAAATTCTCGCCAGCTTTTCCCTGCGTCCTGTCACCTTGCCGGACGAGGTGCGGGCCGGGGGCCGCATCCCCCTTTTGATTGGCCGGGCCCTCACTGACAAAACCCGCCAGGCCCTGGGGCTGGATCCTTCTCCTCTCTTTATCCGCCCCACCCCGCCCCCCGACACGGGCAAAGGCTATACCCTGGCCCAGAAAATCGTGGGCAAAGCCTGTGGGCTACCAGGGGTGCGCCCTGGCACGAGTTGCGAGCCCCTGATGACCACCGTGGGATCCCAGGACACCACTGGCCCCATGACCCGCGACGAGCTCAAGGAGCTGGCCTGTCTGGGCTTTAGCGCTGACCTGGTGCTGCAGAGCTTCTGCCACACCGCCGCCTATCCCAAGCCGGTGGACATCCAAATCCACAAAGAGCTGCCCGACTTCTTTGCCTCGCGGGGAGGGGTTGTCCTGCGGCCGGGCGATGGCATCATCCACTCCTGGCTCAACCGCATGCTCCTGCCCGATACCGTCGGCACGGGGGGCGACTCCCACACCCGCTTTCCTCTGGGCATCTCCTTCCCCGCTGGATCGGGTCTGGTGGCCTTTGCCGCGGCCATGGGGGTGATGCCCCTCAACATGCCGGAGTCGGTGCTGGTGCGCTTTAAGGGGGAATTGCAGCCTGGGATTACTCTGCGGGACCTTGTTCACGCCATTCCCTACGTGGCCATCCAGCGGGGGCTGCTTACCGTCGAGAAGCAGGGCAAGAAAAACGTCTTCGCTGGGCGAATCATGGAGATCGAGGGCCTGCCCAATCTGAAGGTGGAGCAAGCCTTCGAGTTTACCGACGCCTCGGCAGAACGCAACTGCGCCGCCTGCACCATTAAGCTAAGCGTTGAGAGCGTTGCCGAGTACCTGCGCTCCAACGTGGTGCTGCTGAAAAACATGATTGCCCGCGGCTATCAGGACGCTCGCACCCTGCTGCGGCGCATTGCCAAGATGGAGGCCTGGCTGGCCAATCCCACCCTGCTGGAAGCGGATCCCGACGCCGAATACGCCGCCGTCATCGAGATTGATCTCAGCACCATCACCGAGCCAATTGTCTGCGCCCCCAACGATCCCGATAAAGTAATGACCCTGAGCGAAGTCCACGCCCAGCACGCAGCCGGCAACCCCGATACGCCCATCCACATTGACGAGGTGTTCATTGGCTCCTGCATGACCAACATTGGCCACTACCGCGCCGCTGCCAAGATCTTGGAAGGCGAGGGGCGGGTTAAGGTGCGCCAACTGTGGATCTGTCCCCCCACGCGCATGGACGAGGCGCAACTGCGCGCTGAAGGGGTGTACAGCATCTTTGCCGCTGCTGGAGCGAGAACAGAGATGCCTGGCTGCAGCCTGTGCATGGGCAACCAGGCTCGCGTGGCCGATGGAGCCACCGTCATGTCCACCTCCACCCGCAACTTTGACAACCGCATGGGCAAAGGCGCACGGGTCTACCTGGGATCCGCCGAGCTGGCTGCTGTCTGCGCCCTCTTGGGGCGGATCCCAACGGTGGAGGAATACCGGCAGATCGTTGCCACCAAGATCCAGCCCTTTGCCGGCGAAGTGTACCGCTACCTCAACTTCCACGAGATCCCTGGCTTTGAGGACGAGGGACGGGTCATCCCCAGAGAGCAAATGCCCAAGCTGGAAGAGGCGGTGGGGATCCAGTCTTGAGCAGAGGGGCAAAGGCGTCGAGCCTGCTACCATGGCAGGATGGTGGCGCTTACCTGGGAGCAAGCCCAATGGCCCTTAGTCAAAGAATCCTCCGCCGCATCCACCGTGCCCTGGCCCCTATCGTGGCCTTGCCCTTGCTGGTAACGGTGGTAACGGGATCCCTCTATCAAATGGCCCGCCTCACCGGAAACTTCGACTACTCCTGGCTCATCCAAATCCACAAAGGGCAGTGGGGCCCCCTCGATCTGCAGGGGGTTTACCCGTTCTTAAACGGACTGGGTCTGTTGGTTATGGTAGCTACTGGCCTGAGCCTGTGGTTGCAAACAAGCTCCCACCGCCCCCATCGGCGTTCAGAGCCCTAAGGGCTTTTGCTTGCTTTTCGTAGGGGAAATACCCCAACAGATTTCTAGAAAACTCTACACCTTGATTGGGCCAGACGGCTTAGGCTGATGTACGGAGGCTATGCTAAAGTCTCCGAGGCAAAGCTTAAAGAAAATCAACCAAAATCTCCTCAGGAGGTGGGTAGATATGGCCCTTGTTCGCTGGGATCCCTTTCGGGAAATTGACGAAATTCAACGGGAAATGAACCGGCTGTTTGACCGGCTGATGGCTCGCCCCGCCGAGACCGATGCCTATACTTTTGTGCCGGCGGTGGAAATGCACGATGATCCGGAAACCATTACCCTGAAACTGGAGCTGCCCGGCTTGAACCCCAACGATCTGGACATCCAGGCGACGGCAGAAGCGGTCTCCATCAGCGGCGAGCGGCGCTTTGAAAAACGCTCCGAAGACAAGGGCGTAACCCGCACCGAGTTCCGCTACGGGCGCTTCCAACGGGTGATCCCGCTGCCCAACCGGATCAAGCACGATCAGGTGAAAGC
>NZ_JANSHR010000027.1:0-1356 GCF_047461675.1 Synechococcus sp. R70.1 | reverse complement strand
TGGGTTTAATGGGGGTAGAGTTCCCCCTTTGTGGGGATCCCTAGAAATTGGAAACGTAGACAAGCACGTAGAGTCCCTTATACAAACCCTAAAAGTTCCCCCTTTGTGGGGATCCCTAGAAATTGGAAACACTTTGTCGGTGGGTCCGATGACCCAGTAATACCCTCGTTCCCCCTTTGTGGGGATCCCTAGAAATTGGAAACTTCAGAACTAAACGGTCCATAACTGGTACCAAACTCTGTTCCCCCTTCGTGGGGATCCCTAGAAATTGGAAACCCCTGCGTTTTGCTCTATTTGTAAGTTCCATCACAACCTCGTTCCCCCTTCGTGGGGATCCCTAGAAATTGGAAACTTGTAATAGCAACCCGCTAGTCCGCAGTCGCAGGGGAGTTCCCCCTTCGTGGGGATCCCTAGAAATTGGAAACGCGATTAAATAACGACCGTCCGTTCCGGCAAACTTAAACGTTCCCCCTTCGTGGGGATCCCTAGAAATTGGAAACGTGTTGATTGGGGGAGGTTAGATTGTATGACCTCCTACTAGTTCCCCCTTCGTGGGGATCCCTAGAAATTGGAAACCATCAGGGCCAGTGGCCCATCAACAATCAGGCGAAGTGTTCCCCCTTCGTGGGGATCCCTAGAAATTGGAAACTTGCTTGGTGTTCGTGTAGTACTTGACAACTAATCGGGGGTTCCCCCTTCGTGGGGATCCCTAGAAATTGGAAACGAGATCCATATATCCTCCTAAGGCAGGTGAATGACAGTAATCTGTTCCCCCTTCGTGGGGATCCCTAGAAATTGGAAACACATTGGCAGCCATGTTGAAGGCTTCACCCAAATGAGAGGAAAGTTCCCCCTTCGTGGGGATCCCTAGAAATTGGAAACTCCAGGATAAGCTTGGCTTTCTCATAGAAGTTGGGCAGTGTTCCCCCTTCGTGGGGATCCCTAGAAATTGGAAACAAATGGCACTCGTGCACCAGCCACCCGTACAGCCAGATGGGGTTCCCCCTTCGTGGGGATCCCTAGAAATTGGAAACGAGTTCTAGGACGGCTATCAGTTCGTCGAACTCGGCGATGGTGTTCCCCCTTTGTGGGGATCCCTAGAAATTGGAAACAGCTTCTGGATAAGCTCTGACCTCAGATCGATCCAGGCTGAGTTCCCCCTTTGTGGGGATCCCTAGAAATTGGAAACCACAATGAGCTTGCCGTTCCGAACCGTACCAAAGACTTGCAAGTTCCCCCTTTGTGGGGATCCCTAGAAATTGGAAACTCCAAGGGAGGCCCAGCCACCAGCGGGTGCCGACAGCCGTTCCCCCTTTGTGGGGATCCCTAGAAATTGGAAACTTTAGCACATAGGAC